>DATKNH010000137.1 GCA_035541455.1 Syntrophorhabdales bacterium | reverse complement strand
CAGGGTGAGTAACGAGCTGGAACTCGTACGCCTGGTTGCCCTGCGCACTGAGGCAGTGGGCAAGCTCATCTTCTATCCCTTTATAGTATGGTTTATCATGTTTGTGGCGAGGTTCGATTACTTTGACAGGTGGAACACGCCTCCTATGCTGGTGACAGTTATTTGCCTGGGTGCATTGCTTGCCTGGAGCTCCGCATTTCTCTTGAGACGCTCAGCAGAGAAGACCAGAACCGGGTCTGTAGGCCGCCTGAAAGAACTGCTTCGGACAGCCAAAAAGGATGAGAATCAGGATGCAACATTGAACGGATACATCCAATTTGCGATAGATGAAGTGGAGTCCATTCGCACGGGCGCTTTTCTGCCTTTTACCCAGCACCCCGTGTTGCAGTCGCTTCTGGTGCCCTTCGGCGGCGTCGGAGGAATTTACCTTGTCGATTTCCTCGCAAAGGTGAACTTCTGAGGTTGCTGGAAGATCTCTGGCACGGGTTGTCTTATGGCAACTATAAGTAACCTTTTAGACCTCTAAACAAATAAAATAGAAATCATTTGTATTACATAAGCTATTTAATAGCTAGTGATATACGCTCAATGTAATCAGACCCGTTGCTTGCGCGAGAGACGGAGCCGCATCTTATTTCCCTGTGTTTCTTCAGCGGTCACAATTGGGTTTACAGGTAATGAGGTTTTGCATATACTCTTGAACCCGGACTGAATTGCAGCCGGATTCACCGAAAGGGAGGCTATCCTTCGTGTCAGAAGTCCCGCCGTACGCTGATCTGGTGTCGCTCGCCAGAGACTTTGCGGTCAGCAGGCATGCGCAGATAGGTCATCGGCGCAAATATACCAACGTGCCCTATTCGGAACATCTGCAGCACGTGGCCGATCTTGTGGCGTCTGTTACGGATGACCCCGAGATGTTGGCGGCGGCCTGGTTACACGATGTCGTCGAAGATACGACGGCCACGCTGGAAGATGTGGAGTCTGCCTTCGGGAAGGAGGTGGGCCGACTGGTGGAATCCCTCACCGACGTGAGCAAGCCCGGTGATGGCAACCGCGAAGCCCGCAAAGCCATAGACCGTAAGCACCTGTCGACGGCAGAAGCCAGAGCAAAAACGGTCAAGCTGGCCGACCTGATAGATAACTGCGAAGACATCGCAAGGCACGATCCAAAGTTCGCCCGCGTCTATCTCAGGGAAATGGCAGCGCTCCTCGAAGTTTTACGTGAAGGCGATGGCCGTCTCTACGACAAGGCGACACAGGTCTACACCGGGTGGGCGAACAAACTGGGCCTGATCTCTCCGCCTCAGGAGCCCTCTGAGAGCCAGGGGCCCCCAGTAGCGTGGCACGCTTTCTTGCATCTTTCAAACCTGTTCCGTGACGCCTTTCGTGCCCAGGATATCGCAGAACCGCTGCGTTCATTTGACATAGAGCGCCCCTGCAACGAGGTACAGCCTGTACTGGAGACGGCTTCCCTCGGTGTGATTGGTCTCAGATCTCAAGGAGTCGTATGCGGTTATGCGCGGACCGCTGACCTTGCGGATGGATACTGCAAAGATCATCTTCGCCCGTTCAGGCCCGGCCAGGTCATCCACCAGCAAGATTCATTGGCTGACGTTATACATGTGCTCACTATTTGTGAGCATGCGTTCTTGTCTGCTTTCGGTGAAATAGTCGGAGTCATCGGCCGGGGCGACATCAACAAACCTATCGCAAGAATGTGGCTCTTCGGTATTGTGACGCTCGCAGAGATGGAGTTGACCCGTTTAGTAGATGCGTACTATCCGGAGGAATCCTGGCACACGCACCTTCCCGACGGCCGGCTCGACAAAGCAAAAGCCCTTCACCAGGAGCGCCTGCGCCGTCAGCAGCCGTGCAGACTGGTGGAGTGTTTGCAGCTGTCCGACAAGGGTCAGCTCCTGGTGGAGCACACTGACGGCTTAAAGCTCTTCGGCCTGAAGAGCAAGCGGGAAGGGAAACGGGTCGTGAAGGAATTTGAGTCGCTGCGTAATAACCTGGCCCATGGTCAGGATATCGCTGTGCACGATTGGGCGCCCATCGCACGCATTGCCTCACGCGTGAGTGAAGTGGCGGCAATCAAGTCCATGACAGGGCGCAGCCGATCAGTTATCCCGGAGGACGTATAATGAATCGCTTTCCGGGGAACGGCTAGCTTATGATTTCTTTCTCTCATCGAGCATTTTCTTGAGCTCTTCGATTTCCAGTTTGCTCTTGGTGAAATCTTCCATCGTTCCTTCGTAGTAAAGGACCCTGCCTGATTGGTCCTTCACAGCGCGTGCATTTATCGACACCCAGCATATGCTTCCGTCTTTCCGGTAAAACTGTGTCTCGAATCTCTGGATGATACCTTCCTCCGCGAGGATGGCCTTGTACGTCAATCTGTCTTCCGGCTTCACATAGAGTTGTTTGCCGATGTCCGTGACCTCCTCCATCATTGCCCCAGTGGAATCATACCCCAGGATCCGGGCGTAGGCCGGGTTGACGTTCATATACTGTCCCTCAGGCGTCGTCTGGAAGATGCCTTCAACCGCATTTTCGAAAATACTGCGGTACTTCGCTTCAGCGCTGCGGAGAGCCTGTTCGGCGATTTTCTGGTGTGTTATATCTTCCAGCGTTTCCAGCGCTCCCACGATGTTGTTCCTGGAATCGCGAATCACTGCAGCGGTGAAGTAGAGCCATTTTCCGTTAGAGCCCATTTCCTGGAAGAAGTCCGTTGCCTTGTACGCACCGTCTATGAACTGCGACCTGCTGAATTTTCCTCCGTACCAGTCAGTCATCTGCCCAAGCGCTTCATCCACCAGCAGGTCGGCGATGCAAGGCCTTTCGCTGTTGTAGAAAGCTTTCCAGTGTTGATTCGTGCCTATAACGTGTTGGGCCTTGATGCCGCTTAAGACCTCGAGGGCTCTGTTCCAGTGGGTGACGCGGTGATTCTTGTCAATGACGAACTGGGGAATGGGGGAGCTGTAAAGGATGCTCTTCAACTTCTGCTCGCTGTCCTTGAGGGCTGCCTCCACGCGCTTCTTCACTGTTTCGTCCCGGACGATGCCCTGGTATCCGATGATGGTGCCGTCAGGGTGCCGTTGTGTGGTTCCCGTGACGAGACAGTCCATCACCGTTCCGTCTTTTCTCTTTAACTTCACGTCAAAATCCTTCGCGAAGCCGTTTTGTTCAATGGCGTTCACGTATGTTTTTAGGTCTTCAGGGCTGAGGTATATATCCACAGCATTCAGCTCTCGTATCTCCTCTTTCGTGTGTCCGAAGAGATCCAGGAATGAGCGGTTCACGTCGATATGCCTTCCTTCCCGGTCGGTGATGAAGATAGCATCCCTGGAGTTTTCAAAAAGTGTCCTGTACTTTTCCTCGCTTTCCTTGAGGGCCTCCTCCGATTTCCTCCTCTTGGTGACATCCAGGAGAAGGCCGAGTACCCCTACTACGCGCCCTCCCTCCCGTATGGCCGTCGTACTGATATGAACCCATACTATTTCGCCGTCCGGCTTGTAGTAGGCAAATTCGTAGGGAGGCACATGCTCGCCCCGCACCGCAGCCTCAAAGTTCTTCCGAACCATGTCCCTTTCCTCAGTCCGGACCAGGTCAAACAAGGTCTTTTCAAGGTGCCACTCGCGCGGGTAACCGGATCGCTTTGCCACCACGTCGTTCACGTACGTGAAACGTCCCTCTGTATCAAATGTGTAGACGCCATAATGCATACTCTTCAGGATCGTTCTGAACTGGGTTTCGCTCTTTTCCAGGGCCTCTTGCTCTTTTTTTGCATCGGTGATGTCGTGCGAGGCGACCACGGCATGTGTGACCTGGCCACGCTCGTTGAAATAGGGAGAGTACGTTACGCGGTAGCATCTGAGCCCCACTCCCGGGAACTCCAGCCAGTTTTCATAGTGGACCACGTTGCCCGCAAAACACTGCTCGAGGTATCTCTTGACGAACTTGTTGAAATCTTCTTCTCCCCAGATTGAGGCCACGCTGCTCCCAATGATTTCCTTTCTGCTCTTCCCGTGGGACCGGCAATACGCCTCGCTGGCGAATTCGTAGACGTAGGACCTGTTGATAAGCGTCATGGAATCGACAAGGCTACTTGCAGGGACCCCGTCCCGTCCCTTCTTCTTTTCTTCTGTTTTTTTGATTGTGGATTCTTCCGTTGACTTCTGGCTCTCTCTCATTGCTCTCTCCTCGCGCCAGAAGTATACCATTTTCTCGTGACGTCAGGCCAGAGTCGTTCAGCCTGCAACAAATCGGTCGTACCGTTACCGGACAGCGGCAGTCCAAATGGGGCTCAAAATCTGACCCCCCCCAAACCTTGTTGCCAAAGGCTCTCCAGGTGCGAAAGGAAATAGACGGGTGTGAACATTTGGCCTATTAAGTTTTCACCCGCAAAGACGAAAACGAACTATCCTGAAAAAGGCAAACCATCTCAAAGGGTGGGGCGCAAAGCTACTGGCCTAAATCCGCCACGCGGACACGGTCGCAGGGCTGCCGGGTGATGCAGGCGTCTGCTTCACGATCCTCGATACCGGCAGCACACCATGCATCTCCCGGCACGTAGGGACAGGGAGGTGCAAGGATGCAACCATCGCCTTTCAAAGAAGGCGCGAGTAGTAAAGAGTATCAACGAAAAGTTTCGAGTAAAAAGTCTCCTCCCGAAACCCTCGCGGAAACGTCATTGTGGGCAGAGTCCGGCGATCCGGAAATGGATCTGCCGCTGACCGATTGCACAGAGGCGGTGTATCTGTTCAAGGATACAGAAATCGGCGGAGAGGAAGAGCCTTTGGGTAGCCTGTCAGAAGAGGGTGGGGACGATGAGTTGCGGAGCTATATACAACAGTATATGCGCAAAGCAGGCAGAACGCCGCTGCTCACCGAACAACAGGAGAGGCAGATTGCCCTGCGTATCGAAGAGGCGAAAAAAGAGCTGGAGTCCGCGGGCCTTACCCTCCCCTTCGCGACAGAGGAACTCTGCCGTATTCTTTCCCGGCCTGATAGGTTGCCGGACAGAGTGCACGAGCTTGACAGAAAAGGCGAGTGCCAAACGCATATTCCCACATCAGAATTAAATCAGCTGCTCGACCGACTGAAAAAGGCGCACGAGCAGTATGTCGCAGCGAGGAATGAATTTGCCGAAGCAAATCTGAGACTCGTCATATCGATCGCCAAGAGATACGTGGATCGCGGTCTTTCTTTTCCTGATCTTGTGCAAGAAGGAAACGTGGGTCTCATGAAGGCCGCGGAGAAATTCGATTGGAGAATGGGTCACCGATTCAGCACCTATGCAGTGTGGTGGATAAAGCAGGCTATGAGAAGAGCAATTAAAGAGCAGACGAGAACCATACATATACCAGCGCATGCCATGGAAGCAGCCCAGCGAGTCGCCCATTTGTCTCACAAACTTTCTCAGGATCTCGGAAGAGAGCCGCTTGCTACAGAAATTGCCGCGGAAATGGGTATTCCTGCAGAGAAGATCAGAGAAATCCTCCACATGATCCACGAGCCTGTCTCGCTGGAGACCCCTGTGGGCGATGAAGGCCGTCTTATCGAAATGATAGAGGACAAATGCGCGTCTGGTTTTCAGGAGGGCGTCTTGTTTCGTGATCTTGCGGAGGGTCTGGACAAAGCCTTGTCAAGCCTCACGGAGAGGGAGGAAAAATTGATCAGGATGCGGTTCGGCCTTGGCGACGAGTCTCACCAGCATACACTCGAAGAGGTGGCGCAGACTTTCGGCCTGACCCGGGAGAGGGTTCGGCAGATCGAGGCGAAGGCACTGAAGAAGTTGAGATGTCACGCAAAGGCATTGAAGGAGTAATGCCTGCCGTTCGTTCCTAACACCGCGGTTGCAGAATCAGCCCAGGTATTCCAGGGAAACTGCTGTTGACTATTTGCGAGAACTGGTTAAAATACTTCTAGAAGAAAATTCGGTGAAAAAGACATAGAAACCAAAAGAAAGGGGGATGGACATGGTGAGCTTGAAGCCGGTCACGAAAGCGAGTGAAAAACTGAAGGAGCTGTTGAATGCGGCTATAGCCAGGGAAATTCAGGTAAGCGTACAGTACATGTGGCAGCACGTGCAGGTGATGGGAGTCAAAGGTGTTGCCGTGCGGGATCAATTCAAGCAGACTGCTATCGCCGAGATGAAGCACGCAGAGTCTATTGCGGAACGACTCTGGTATCTGGGCGGAACTCCCACCACCAAGCCTGCACCCATCAAGGTCGGCGCCAGCTTGAAGGAATTCCTTGAGCTGGATACGAAAGCTGAAGAGGAAGCGGTCACTATGTACCGAAAGATCATTGAACTCGCCACCAAAGAGGGCGACGTAACGACTGCGTTCATGTTCAAGGAAATCCTTGAAGATGAAGAAGAGCACCACGACCTCTTCACTACGATGCTCGAAGAGGTGTGATAGACCGGGTATTGGCGTGCATAGATGCGCCGGGCAGCCGCTACAGCGCTGCCCGGCTCGAAAGCATAACCAATAAACTTATGCTGTAATTTTCAGCAGACGCGCGGCAGTCCCGCCGAGAATCGCCACCTTCTCTTTCGGCTTCAGTGATTTACAGCCCAAAATGTGATCGACAGGACGCGGCTGCCATGGGTAGGGATAATCGCTGCCCAGGACGATTCTGTCTGCGCCCACCTGAAATGCCAGATGGCGGATTGCTTCCGACGTAAACACCAATGAATCGAAATAAAGCTGTTTGAGATACTCTGAAGGCTTCTTCTTCAGGGTGATCTTGGGATCGCACTGCCCGAGAGCGGTGCAGACATGATCCGAACGGTCGGCGTAGAAAGGCAAGTAGCCGCCGCCGTGAGCAGCAATGATCTTAAGGCCGGAAAACTTGTCGAGCGTTCCTTCGAAGATCAGATGAGACAGCGCAATCGTGGTCTCGAGCGGGTTGGCGATGGTGTTGCCGAGAATACCGTTACCGGATAGGCGCTTGGAGAGTTCGGGGATGCCTTGGGGATGGATGAATAAAACTGCCCCTAGTTCTTCCGCCTTGGCCCAGACAGGATGAAACTTGGGGTTTGAGAACTCATACCCCGCAACCCATCCACCAATAGCCGCACCGCGGAGCCCCTGTTTCTTCACGGCGGTTTCCAGTTCTTCAATTGCAAGCTCTGGCGCCTGCAGCGTCAGCGAAGCAAAAGCGGCAAAGCGGTCAGGCCTGGCAGCGCAAAGCTCGGCCAGCTTTTCATTCTGGATTTTCACGATCTGTGCGGCGAGATCCCGCTCCTTCTCGTACCAGAAAGGATTGATCGACAGCACTTCCATGTCGACGCCCTGCCCATCCATAGCCTGCAGCCGTTTTTCAATCTCAATGAAATTCGCTTCGCCGTTGTTCACGGGTGGGTGGAGCATGGCTGCCTCAGGGCCCAGTAGCGGCTCAACGTCGCGGAAGTAACAATGCGAGTGCACATCGATAGTCTTGACGCGCTTGCCTTTCACGACCACAGGCAGACGATGGCCCGAAGGCAGCTGGGCACGCGCGGCGTCCAGCAGGCTGCAACTGCAGAAGATGACGCTGCTCGCTGCTGCAGTTTTTAGAAAATCCCTCCGATTCATTTCTCCAGGCATAAGCATCCCCCTCTAAAGAGAAATTTTAGTACGAACGTAGACGCGTTCATACACTAGCGATTAATCGAACCAACACTCCACGGCCCGTGCTCCCGAACGACTCCAGTAACTTTAGAGCAATCACCGTAAGAAGGAGCAACTATTTGAACGTTACTCCTGCCTCCGCGCGGAGTCAAGGTGAAAAATAAGAACCGGAAACAGGCTCCCGACAGTTGACACTGCAGATTATGCTGATTACATAAGTGAGTATGATCGATCGATTGTCCTGAAGGAGGACGCGTGATGAAGAGCACATTCTGGTGTTTAGCGAGTTTAGTAGCGTTGCTCAGTCTATCCTGTTCCAGCAGTTGGAATATGTACAGCGAGGACATGTTTCATGGAAAGCGGCTGCTCCAGGAAGGCGAGTATGCAGAAGCCAGGGCAGATTTTGTTAAAGCCGCAGAGGCTCAGCGATGGCCAGCAGCGTACGCGTATGCTGCGACCGCCAGTTACAAGATGGGGGATTTACCCGCCGCGGGACGCTACCTCGCGGAAGCACAGCAAGTGGACGGAAAGAGTTATGCGTACCTGCGGGTGCTCGGGTACAAATCCCTCACACTCCTGAAAGAAGGGAAAGAGCAGGAGGGGCGAAGTACTCTCACCCAGTATGCAGCACTGCTGCGTGCTACGTCCTCGCCTCAAGGGGCTCGCCAGATTGAAGTTTGGCTGAGACAGCAGTCTTCCGACCTCGTAGGGTTGGAGTTGATGATTGATGAGCAGGTGTCTCAGTACGAGAGTGATATACAGCAGTTCCAGAGCACCGGTACCGGCTTTTACAACAGAGGAGGCAACTACAGGGGGGGACCTTCGATCAGCCCCTGAGCGCTTATTTCCGGGAGCAGAGTAAACCTGCGAGAAGGATTTGCGCTAATCAAATCCCTTGATCCGTCGATGACCGTCATTCGTTTACTTTTAATTCGTCCTGTAGGTGACGGCGCTCCTCGCCTGCTTTGGCGAGGGCTTCGCGATTGCTGTCATTCACTCGAAAGAACGCGTCGCGCCACGTATTATCTTCCCAACGAAATGGTGTCTGGACTGTGGTGCGCGGCATCCATGCCCGCTCCAGCAGATCAAGTGCTATCCCTAGGATCGAACGCTGCATATCCCGGTCCCATGGCTTGCCACACGGATTCCCGAGCGGAAAGTCGGTGAACGCGAAGCGGGCGACACCGCACTCCTCAACAATGTCCCGCGCGCAACCCATGATTACCGTTGGAATGCCATTTTGCTCAAGGTGACGGCCGACCAGACTCACGGTCTGGTGACAAACCGGTCAGAGCGCTGGGAGAAGCACCGCGTCGACGCTGTCCTCTTGGCACCATTCCATCACCTGTGGTGCATAGCGCCGTGAAGTTCTTTTCTGGCTGTAATCAGTAGGCACGCCATAGAAGCGGGGAGACACAGAGCCAATCCGACCTTCGGCTGCATATTCCAATAAGCGATTTATCGGTAGGAAGCTATCCACATCCTCGGTGTGAGTTGCCTCCTTGTCCCAGCCCAGATCCTGTGTATAAAGTCTGGTAGGCGGTGGCGCCACCGGTTGCGCGTACAACTCCCGTAGTGATAACCCGAATCCCAATGAGTCGAGTTTCATGTCGACCTGAGGTTTGCCTGCTGTGGTTACCAATCCTACGCGGCACAGCGACAGAGGTTTTGGCAACGGTACAAACGGGACGTCGTCATAGCGGGGCCAGGCGTATGCCTTGGGGTAGCCTTGCGCTGCGTAGAACTCGCGGGTGCGATCGATGTAACTCACGAAAGACCGGTGCGTCTGAAAATGTTCCATAGTTTCTCCCGAAGCTGTGTCGGTAACAGACTGTAGCTTTCAATAAAGTCTTGCACCGGCTGTACTAATTTTCAAGGGATTTAGAGCCGTTTCCACGCTCCACTATAAGGCTCCGCAGTGGCCGGGTTGGAGTGGCAGGGCATTGAGGGTTGCGCGATAGACACACCATTCTGTTCGAGTTATGCAAAAAAGACTTGTAGATGTAGCACGCTCATGCTATATGAAGAGATCATGCGCTCGAGAGAAGCGCGTCACATCTATCATCCTGAGGAGGGGATATGACAAAAGCAGAGCTAGTAGAAAAGATGGCCAAGGAAGCA
>DATKNH010000136.1 GCA_035541455.1 Syntrophorhabdales bacterium | reverse complement strand
CGACGGAACGGTCAAACATGTTCAGACCATCCGGCACCCTGTCCTGAATCAAGCGGGAGATATCGTTCAATTGGTAGGCACCACGATCGATATCACGGAACGCAAAAGACTCGAAGAACAGGTTCGCCAAACGCATAAGATGGAGGCGATAGGAACCCTGGCGGGCGGTATTGCCCATGACTTCAATAATATGCTTTCCGTCATCCTATGGAACGCAGAGCTGGCAAGAGACGACGTTCAAGGCAGAACGAGAACGAACATCGAAGAGATCATCAGCGCCTCGCAGCGGGCTTCGGAACTGGTGAGACAGATTCTCACCTTCAGCAGAAAGAGCGAGTACGAGAAAAACACCCTGAGCCTGACTCCGCTCATCAAAGAGAGCTATAAGCTTCTCCGCGCCACGTTGCCCGCCACCATAGAAATGCAGCTTGAAATAACAACGGCATCGGATACCATCCTTGGCCATCCTTCGGAAATTCAGCAGGTGCTCATGAACCTGGCTACGAACGCATATCATGCTATGCAGGACAAAGGAGGTCGTCTCCTCATCAGCCTGGCCGATTGCACCTTCGGCGGTCACGACACCATGCCTCATGCGGACCTGCAACCGGGACGGTACGTGCAGCTATCGGTGAAGGATACCGGTTCCGGCATAACCGACGATGTCAAAGTGAGGATGTTCGAGCCTTTCTTCACGACGAAGGAGAAAGGCCGGGGAACGGGCCTGGGACTCGCGGTGGTCTATGGCATTGTCAAGAACCACGGCGGTGCCATCAGGGTCGAAACCGGACCAGGCAAGGGCTCGGCCTTCACTATTTTTTTTCCGGCAATCGAGGATGTCGTCGAAGCACGACCACTGAAACGAGCTGTCATGCCGATGGGCAACGAGAGGGTCCTCGTGGTAGATGACGAGCCTTCGGTCGTAAAAGCGACCTCCGAAACCCTTCAGCGTCTGGGGTATCGGGTAATGACGGCAACGACCGGGGCCGAAGCATGGAAAATTTTCTGGTTTGCTCCTCAGGACTTCGATCTTATCATCACCGATGCGGTTATGCCGAAAATGACCGGAATGGCGCTAGCTCAAAAAATGCTTGGGGTTCGACCGGAGCTTCCTATCATTCTCATTACCGGCTACAGCGAAAGTGTTTCTGCCGAAGAGGCGAAAGCGGCGGGCATTAGTGAGTTTCTGATAAAGCCTCTTTCAAAACAAACGTTTGCCGAGACTGTGCGTAAGGTGTTGGACTGCACCGCCAGAGATTCTGACAAGTAGAAAGTCTGGAGAAACTCATCTAATCGTGTTTGCCATGCCATGCTTCCTCGGGGCAATCCTCGTCATGTTCTTCAAAGTCAACGTGCGAAGGGAAAGCGTCGAAAGAATCACGGAGAAGCTGGCAACCATGTAATCACATCTTAAGATCTAGAAGTATCATATATAGATTAAAAAACATCGAAGTCTTTGTATTCCTCCGGCAAAAACCACGGTCATCTCTTCGCGAATTATCGTTATTTTTCGAATAATAGCGACATGCCAAGGTGAATAATGCCGTACTTTTGATGCCTGGTGATGGCACCCAGATTGCTTGTATGAATGTTGTGATGTGGCGGCGTACCGGAGGAGGAGTTTTTTATACAACTCGCTCAAAATTGGTCAGCAGCTTTCTTATGGTGGCACTGCTCGTGGGAGTTGTATCCATATATACGGGAAGACAACTCCTCCACAGCACGGTGCTCCGCCAGACTGAAAGCAGGGTGAGTCTGGACCTGAATGCAGCCAACAGGATCTATCAAGGACAGATTGACACCATTGCCGCAGCAATAAACACCGCGGCCCTTGATAACGAGTTTTCACATTTAATCTCGAGGAGAGACAGAAGAAAACTTGGTTTAATGATGAGAGCTGTCGCTCAAAGTAACGGGCTTGACTTTGCGGGTCTTGCTTCTGCGGATGGGGCAATCATCGTCACGCAAGTCCGGGACGCGCCCGTGGAACTGTCACGAACATCAACCACCAATCCTCTTGTGCAGTATGTTTTAGCCCATAGGAAGGGTGTCGCGGGTACAGTTGTGCTCGACGGGTCTGTTCTCACGCCGGAGAACCAGGCTCTCGCAGAACAAGCACGCCCTGCGTTCGTTCCAACTGCCGCGGCTACGTCGCGCAGAGGTAAAGAAGAACCGGAGGTGATGGCGATTGGTGCCGCCAGCGCCCTGTTCAGGGGTAAAGAGTTGATTGGTGTCATGTATGGTGGGCAGCTTCTGAACGGAAGTGTCAGCTTCGTTGATTCAGTTCGGGACGCCGTTTTTCAAAAAGACACTCATGATGGCAAGAGTGTCGGTGTAACTACGATATTCCTGGGAGACACAAGGATCTCGAGTAACGCCCTCAACCCCGGGGGGCAACGCGCAGTGGGAACGAGAGTCTCTGACAAGGTGCGAAACGTGGTGCTGGTCGGCGGTGAGCGGTGGAGCGACAGAGCCTTCGTGGTAAACGACTGGTACTTGACTGCCTACGAGCCTATAACTGATATCTTCGGGCAACGCGTAGGCATGCTTGCGACCGCCCTGCTGGAGGCAAAGTACCGTGATGTGCAACAGAAGGCATTGACGCCTTTCATGTTTGTCACGATAGCAGGCATGCTCGTGGCCATCGCAATGGGCTTCTTGCTATCCAACAAGATCATGAGGCCGATACGGGCTCTCATTGGGGCAAGCCGCGAAGTTTCGAGGGGGAATTTTGCTCCCGAAATCGGCCCTGCTTCACGAGATGAGATAGGTGTGTTGCAGAAGACCTTCACTGAAATGTTGTCGTCTCTTCAAGAACGAGATGAGCGAAAGGCCATGGAGAGCGAGATTAAACTGCTTCAGTCCGAGAAACAAGCGAGTGTCGGCAGGCTGGCTGCCGGCGTTGCTCACGAAATCAATAATCCATTGACCGGTGTACTCACCTTCACACATATGCTCCTCAGGAGGACAGACCTGGATGAGGAGATGAAAGGCGATCTTACTATTATCGCGAAGGCGACGGAAAGGGTTCGAACCATTGTGAAGGGATTGCTTGAATTCTCCAGAGAAACCGTGCTCGCTCCTGAAGCCACTGACATCGATGAGCTGGTGGCCTCTGCTGTGAAACTCGTCGAGAACAGCGCGTTTCTGAAAGGCGTAAAGCTCTCGTTCGTTCCTCATCGGATGCTTCCGCTTGTAAAAGTGGATAAGAGCGCCATGGAAGGCGTGCTTCTCAACATCATCATGAATGCGCTCGACGCAACCCCTCGATGCGGCAGCATCATGGTGAACACCGGTTTGAGTCTCAGGAGTATTGGAAAGAAGGGTATTGAGATTAGAATAACTGACACTGGACAGGGGATCGCGGCGGAGAATCTGAAAAAGATTTTTGAGCCTTTTTTTACCACTAAGGATGTCGGCCAGGGCACAGGACTAGGTCTCTCTGTCTCATTGGGAATTGTCGAGCGCCATGATGGATCAATCAGCGTCGAGAGTACCATCGGAATGGGGAGCACCTTTACCATTTGGCTCCCCTTGGGAGATGACCATGAATAAACGGAAAATTCTCGTCGTCGATGACGACCCGATCGTATTGGAATGCTGTAAGCGGGTCTTGGCGCTTGAGGACTATTTGGTTACGTGTGTGTCGAGTGCCGACGATGCGTTCGATAACCTGGAAATGGGCTATTTCGACCTTATGATCATGGATGTAAAAATGCCCGAGCAGGATGGGTTCTACCTTTTGCGGAAAGTGAAAGAAAAATGGCCTATGGATCATTATCTTGAACTACCCGTACTGGTGATGACGGGTTACCCGACGCAGGAGACGCTCAAAGAGCTGAAAAAATGCGGTGCACGCTTTATCATTCCGAAACCTTTTACACCGGATGAACTTCAGAAAGCCGTAACGACTGCCTTAAAAAGGAGTATGAGCCATGGAAAAAAAGAAAGCGTTGGTGATTGATGATGACCAGATCGTGCTGGACAGTGTGAGAAGAATTCTCACTGCGGAGAATTTCGATGTGGAGACCACGTTGAACAGCAGAAACGGCATTGCACTTGCTTTGGATAACGATTATGACGTCGTGCTCACGGACATTCGTATGCCCGATATTGACGGCTTAACTGTTGTGCTTAATATCAGGAAGGCAAAGCCTTCGATGCCCATTCTGGTGATTACCGGGTACGCTTCGGTGCGTTCCGCCGTGGAATCAATGAAACGAGGCGCCACGGATTATATTCAGAAACCATTTACCCCCGAGGCGCTTGTCACAAGGGTAGTCTCCTGTATTGAGCAGGCCGCAGACCATCCGCGAAAGGTAAAAGAAACAAGTGATTCACGTTGAGAACAGCTCTATGTAGATTACCCGGACAGTCTACTTAAGCGGCAGAATCACTTTTGTCATATCATCGTCGGTCGGCTCGACGCTGAATCCAAGTTTTCTGTATACTGCCAGCATCTTCTCATTCTCTGTGAGTAGTTCGCCCCGGTAGACCTCTAACCATGCACGCCGTTTCCTCAAGAATCCGGACGACCCTTTTCACGAAGTATCGTTAATTCTCGAAGATTAGTGATGTGCCGGGTGAGACAATGTAAATAAATTCAGCCGCTTGGTAGTGGCACTCGTGTTGCTCTACCAACGTGAGGAGATGGGAAAGATACACGTATAGTTCAACGCCGACAGTCCACTATAGCTTCGGCGGCATATGCGATGAGTCGTAAAGCAGCTGAAATAAGTTCTGAGGAGGTACGATGGCACTCAAAGACGATATAGCAAAAATTGTAGGCAAGGAGAACGTGAGTGATGCCGAGAAAGAGCGCCTCAAGTACTCGCGTGATCATAGTCTGGTCCCCGCGGGCCTTCCTGACGCAGTGGCATACCCAAAAGATTCGCAAGAGGTAAGCGCAATCCTGAAATACTGCAACACGAAGAACATCCCTGTTGTGCCGGTCAGTTCGCGGCAGCACTTTTACGGCTCGACTATTCCCAAGCAGGGTGGTGTGGTCCTGGACCTCAGTCGCATGAACAGGATTCAGGAGATCAACGAGTCGGACAGGACCGTGAGGATAGAGGCCGGTGTTACCTGGGAGCAACTCACTCAGGAACTTGCGAAAAAGGGGATGCGCATGATCATGCCGCTTCTGCCGCCTTCCGATCGGTCGGTGCTCACCGACTGGCTGGAGCGCGAGGTCCCCACGAACACCGTATATGACTACGGTGAGCCCATGCAGGCCATGGAAGTGGTCTGGCCGGGAGCCGAGCCGTTCCGGTTAGGCTCTGCCAGCGTCAACGGCTTCCCCGATTCAAAATCGCGAGGGGGCAACCCTTCAGGACCGGGCATCGACTTCTACCGGTTTGTCCAGGGTGCACAGGGGACCATGGGTATTGTCACCTGGTCACACATCAAGATTGAATGGATCCCGAAGATTGACAAGATCTTCTTCGCGCCCGTAACCGATCTTGAGAACGCGATAGACTTCCTCCACAGGATCCTGCCGCGCAGGATCGGCCAGGAATGTCTCCTGCTCAACGCTATTGACCTGGCCGCCATCCTTGCGGAAAAATGGCCTGAGGATTTTAACAAACTGGCCGCCACGCTTCCGTCCTGGACCCTGATCCTGGTGCTGAGCGGTTTGCAGAGGAGACCGGAAGAAAAGATCGCCTATGAGGAGAAGTTCCTGTCTGAGGTGCTTCGCAATGAGTTCAAGGACCTTGTTCTCACGGATGCCTTACCCGGCTTCCCCGGTGCGGCACGGAAGCTTCTCCCGCTGCTGCGTAAACCCTGGCCGTCGGACGTCCCCTACTGGAAGAACCGGTGGCGCGGCGCATCGCAGAGTTTGTTCTTCATCGCGCGGCCGGGATTTGCTCCGCTCTTTGTCGATGTGGTCAAAGACATCGCAGCGAGCTACGACTACCGTAGCGCCGATATTGGTATCTACATTCAGCCAATCGAGCACAACAGGGCCTGCCAGTTAGAGTTCACGTTCTTCTATGACAAAGATAATGGGCAGGATGTGGCGCTCGTCACAAGCCTCTACCGCAATGCTGCTTCTGCGCTGATGGAGGAGGGAGCCTTCTTCTCACGGCCTTACGGTGAACTTGCCGACATGGTGTATGCGCGAGCCGGAGGCTATGTGGCCGCACTGAAACGGGTGAAAAAAGTGTTCGACCCCAAGAACATCATGAATCCCGGGAATCTCTGTTTTTAAGGAGGAGACGATGCCAACTACGCACTTTAGCCTGGACATACAGAAACTTGATAATTTCGCGTACGACATGAGCCACTGTATCAAATGTAAAGGCTGCTACTGGGTCGAGCACACCTATATGCCGGGGGTCAGGTTCTCGACGCGCTGCCCCAGCAACGTCTGGAATGACTTCGAC
>DATKNH010000135.1 GCA_035541455.1 Syntrophorhabdales bacterium | reverse complement strand
CTAGCTGTGTCTGAGCGTTGAACATCTCCATGACCAGATGTGGAAGCGATCCTACACCAACTGTGCTGTACGAGAGGGTCTTCGGGTGCTGTTTCGCGTAAGCCACCAGTTCAGGCAGGGTCTTCACAGGCAGATCTTTGTTAACCAGGAATATTTGATCAGCGGTGACAGTCCTCCCGATCGGCGTGAAGTCGCTCAGTTTGTATGGGAGATCAGGAGTGATGAGCGGAATGGTAACCATGGTGACCCAGTTGGTAAGAAGGGTGTAGCCGTCCGGCTTTGAGGCAGCTACAAAGGCGCTACCCAGTGCCGAGGCTGCACCGGGTTTATTCACGACGATGAGTGGCTGTCCCAGGTACTTCCCCATGTACTCTGCAACGACGCGAGCGGCAAGATCCGTGATCCCTCCAACAGCATACGGGCATATAAACTGGATTGGCTTATTAGGATAGTCATCTTTGGCCCACGCTTGCGATCCTGTGAGTATGATGCAAAAGCTAACAAGAATAAGCAGCACAGTCCTTGCGTTCATGCATTCTCCCTTCTTATTCCCTGAGAATGTACAACTGTCTACGGCAGGCTCACTGGTTACAGCCCCGGTGTGAGAATGTTTTATCCCGTTTCTATCGCTGCTTGTCAAGGAAAACTAATCGTGCCAACCAACCGTGCCGTGCAAAGTCAAGCGCTGTTCGTCATCGGCAAAAGAGTCTTCCGTATTGAATCGAAGGAGCCGCACGACTGATTGGGCAATGATTGACTCGACATGGGGGGTGTGCTAAAGTTCGGCCAAATCTGATCTTCAATACCTGCGATGCGTTTGAGAAATGGAAATTCGTTTTAAGAAAGTGTGCTTAAAGACGTAGCCAGGCAGCCTGGCTGGAAGGCTGGGTATTGTCAAAAGTCTTATGAAAACTAGAACCTGCCGGAACACTGTTTCCTTCGCTGCTCCGCTCCGGGCGGTTGACCCACTAAAGTCTCGCAATCGCTCAATCTATACGCCCACCCCAGGGGTACCGGGTCGTGCAGATTGTCCTGCGGAACGTTCTTGCTCGCCCAGCGGGTGCCCCAATCCGTCCTTTACGTCGCCGCACCCGCAAGCGGGTACCCGAGGAAAAGTTCTTCCGGCAGGGCGGATTTTGACGATACCCAAGGCTGTTCAGGGAGGGGCTTATGAAAGAGGAAGTGATACAGGCTGACGTGTTGTGCGTCGGCGGGGGCATTGCCGGTCTGATGGCGGCGATCAGGGCAAGTGAGTCTGGTGCGAAAGTTGTGGTAGCCGAGAAGTCCAATACGGTGCACAGCGGATCAGCGGGAGTTGGAAACGATCACTTCCGTTGCTACATCCCGGAGATTCATGGCTCGGACATGAAGCCCAACCTTGAGGCACTCGTGCGCTCGCCTGGTGGTGGAGGGATGAGGCACATGAAATTCATGCGCACCTGGTTGGAGAAGTCGTTCGACATCGTGAAGCTTTGGGAGAGCTGGGGTATCCCGATGAAATATGAGGGACAGTACGAATTCGCCGGCCATGGGCTTCCCGGCCGTATTCTTACATCTCTTAAGTATTCAGGCAAAGATCAGAAAGTTATTTTGACGCGTGAGGCTCTGAAGCGCGGTGTGGCCATTATGAACCGGGTGATGATGTTTGACCTCATAAACAGCAACGGCAACCTGGTAGCATTGGGCATCGACACGAGAGAGGACAAGCTCCTGATCTACGAAGCAAGAAGTGTGATTCTGGGAACTGGGTTGTGTACGAGGCTCTATCCGAGTCCTACGCCGGGGCACATGTTCAATATTGCGTACTCACCCAATAATACCGGAGACGGGCGCGCAATGGCGTACCGGGCCGGCGCTGAACTGGCAAACCTGGAACTCACGATGCGGTGGGCAGGCCCCAAGTACTTTGCCAGGTGCGGGAAGGCGACGTGGGTTGGGGTTCTCAGGGATCCGGCGGACAAGCCTATAGGACCCTTTGTTACACAACCTGACCGGAAGCTGGGCGATGTCGCAGCGGACATCTGGCATTCGGCATTTGAAGACTTCGCCAAATCGGGCAAGGGCCCGGTCTACATGGATTGTCGAGGTATCTCAGATGAGGATTACCAGTACATGATTCACTGGTTGAGGAATGAGGGGAACGTATCGCTTCTGGACCATCTGGCCGAAGAAGGCATTGATATCAAGAAACAGCCTGTGGAGTTCTCCACCTACGAATTGCACCTCTCCGGAGGAGTCTATTACAACGAGAAGGGGGAGACATCCGTCAAAGGTCTTTACGCGGCAGGAGATGAGATATTCGGTGCCATCTCATGCGCTGCAACATTCGGTTGGATTGCAGGAGAAAGCGCCGCGGCGTATTCACGAAGCGCTGCCTTCCCGCGTGCGGAAGAGGCGCGCGGACATGTCGAGGCAAAGAAACAGATACTGCACGAGATGCTCAGCCGGGCGAGAGGCCCGGGATGGAAAGAAGCCAACGTGGCCCTTCAGCAAATCATGCAAGATTATGCAGGCCCGATACGGTCAGAAACCTTGCTCTCAGCCGGGCTCACGCACCTGCGCAGGCTCAAGCAAAAGATAGCTACGGCCCTTACGGCTCGCGACCAACACGAGTTGGCGAGGAGCCTCGAAATAGTGAACCTTGCTGATCTTGCGGAGCTTCTGTTTCTTGCCGCTCTGGAAAGGAAGGAGACGAGAGCGGGACATGTGCGTACTGATTATCCGTTCACGAACCCTTTGCTTGAGAAGCTGCTCATGGTGAAAAAAGGCGAGAGCGGGCCTGTGATGGAATGGAGAGAGGTAGAACGTTGAGGAGGAGCGTATGCCACCGCTTATAGACGAGAAGATCTGCACCCGCTGCGGTGCTTGCGTGGACGTGTGTCAAAGTGATGTTTTTGTGATGACGGCAAAGAATGAGCTGCCTTCTGCTGTTTATGCGGATGAGTGCTGGCATTGCGGCGCATGCGTGGCAGAGTGCCCGGCCGAGGCCGTCACACTGAGAGTTCCGCTACCAATGATGATTTGCTGCAAGTAATCGCGCTCCCAATTCCTTGCGGTGAGGGACTGCTATCTCCGCCTTCCCCGTAAGTGCATCTAAAGGTTTTCGCGATAGCTTAGACAAGAAGTACACCTCGTAGTTCTCCTGTCTTCGGCGCCCGACGACTGATGTGAATTTCGAAGAGCGCCGGCAAGAATCCAGCCGGTACACTAGAGGATCGAAGCTTCTTCCGAATAGAGCACCTTGACGTGCTTTTTTTACGGTCTTACTATCCTCGCAGGAGGGAAGCGCCATGAAAAAGTTCATCTTCACCGCAGTACTTTGTCTGATAGTTGCCGTTTCATATGCGTATGGAAAGAATGGGCATGGCGGTGGCCGCTCCTCTGGTGGGTCTCGCACTTTCTCGACCGGACATCCCGGAGGGGGATATCACGGAGGCGGTGGAGGCCGTTGGTACGGCGGATACGTCCGTGGAGGCCACTATTACGGGGGGCATTATTATGGCGGCTACGGCAGGTATTACTACAGAGGCTATGCACCCAAAGGTGCCATATTCGGTGCTTTTCTCGGCGGACTCGTTATCGGAGGCGTGTACAGTCCGTTCTGGTGGCCTTTTTACGCGGTACCGGTCCCTCCGAGCTACTATGATCCCTATTATCAATATCCTTATCCCCCACCTCCCTATGTGATAGAAGTTCCTCCGGCTGAGGCCACTACTGCCTATCCGCAAGAGCCTCCTGTAGCGGCACCGCCGGCAGAAACAGCGCCAGCACAACCAAATAAGTGCTATGCGCCAAAGACCGACTCGAATGGAAATATAGTCAAAGAGAATGAGAATATGATTCCCGACTTCTCGAAGCCTGTGCCGTGTCCTCCGCAATAGGGAATATAATCGGCAATTTACATGGGCCCGGTGCCGGTTGAGCAGTCGGGGATATAATCCGCACCGCCCGTGGCGCAACCACAGCCAAAGCCGTACGGAGAGCGTAAGCTGCCACCATTGCAGGTTGGAGGAAACCCCGCAGCGGTGCCGTTGCTGCAAGCATAGCCCACACTGCCACCGCTACCGCATCCGGCCGCATTTCCTGTATTGCAGGCGCCTGCCAGATGGTGAGAACCGGAGGTGCAGTTTCCATGAGCACGCCTCTCCTGACCCAGTAGTTCCAGCCGTGGCTGCTCGTAAACGACGGTACCAGGACAGGGTTGGTGCGACGGTGGAACTTTGTGGGGAATATTCTCGGCCACGCATGCAGCATGGAGTGATGAGCATTGCCTGTCGTTACAGCTCCGTGCTCCCGCATATCCCGCCAGGCCGTTTTCTACCAGATCCTCAACGAAGGAGGCTATATGCTCACGTGCGTTCTGCTGCAACGTCGGCACACCTCTGCGCAGGGCTGCGAGTAGATCATTGATTGAATGCTCTCCATCCAGGAGCTTCCAAACGTAAACACCGACGGGATTCAAGCCGAAACCATGGCCCGTATCAGGGTCAAAGAGAACCGCCCAATCGTCAAACTCTTCACGGATGACGACATGAGGATTGGCAAAAGGTCTGTCCCGGTTTTTCATGTGGTAGATGCACGCTGTTCTCTGTGCGTCACTGTCTGTAAAACTTACAGGATTCATGCAAGTTATATGCCTGGTACCCACAATGCTCAATATGGCTGTTACAGCGCTTCCCACATCTTGACTGCATCCTGATACCTATGCATGGACAACTTTTTTGTGGTAAGTTTAAGGCTAGAGTCACGCATATGAAGCCGGTTACCATAGAAGTGGTGAGCCATCTCCTCACGACCTACAGCCACTGTATCAGGTGTGGACTCATGTTTAGAGAGTCTGGGCTGGAACGAGAGGTTACGAACAAGGACAGGGAGGAGTACCCGCCTGACCTGCAGGAAGAATCTCTGAAACTCTCCGAATGGATGTGTGAGCTATCAAGGCTTTACAGGCATCGTGTCCGCATCCGTCTCATAGATGCCAAATCACCCTTGGGCATCTACAAGTCCCTACTGCACCGCTTTCGTACGTATCCCACCTTTATCATCGAGAAGGAAGACGTGTACAGCGGGTGGAATGAGCAAGAGCTCGAAAGCCTGCTCGACCTGCGCATAAGAACCGCCAATCAATGAATCTCAACTTTGAAAGACTCACTTGGATGTGACTCTGATCGGCGACCATTGCAGCGGGAGTGACCGGAGTCCGCCGGGTCCGCAATCGTCGGTTACGGGAACGCATTGTGCAGCAGCAGAGGTACTCTATTTGATCTCGACAGAAGAAGAGATTGCTCTTGAGAACCTCTACTTTGAATCCAGATACGTGTGGCTCAGGTAACCCCATATATTCTTGACCCAGTTCTTGTGGGTCTGCCCCTTGATGTGGTTGCCATCCAGATACATTGCTTCGATCGGTCTCGGTGTCCCCAGGGTCGAGGCGATGTACTGCATCTTAGCGGTTCTCTCGAGGATGGCGCAAATGGCGACGCACGCCTCCGGAGATTCTCCCACAGTCACTGCTCCATGTCCTCTCACCAGAAGCGCTGGGCTGCCCCCGAGGGCTTCCGCCAGTTCCTGCCCCAGTTCCGGCCTGTCGATCTGCCCGGGGTAATCCCAGATGGGCACGGCGGGATGAAATATAGCTGCCCTGTGATAGACAGGAAGAATCTTCACACCGGCAATGCTGAAGCAGGTGGCCATTTGGGGATGGCAGTGGATCACCGATGCAACGTCCGGCCGGGCAGCATAGATCTTTGTGTGGATGAACCGCTCGCCTACGGCCCCAAGCTCACCCTCCACCTTGTTGCCTTCCATGTCGATGGTGATGATGTCGTCAAAGGTTAGGGTGTCCAGGGTTCGGGCCTGGTCGTGCAGATGCCCGGGCATGCAAATCAGGTTTTCACCCGGCACCTTGACGCTCAAGTGGCCCGTATTGAGCTCCATGAGCTCATCGCGAAGAAGGATCTTCATGCCATCCACGATCTTCTGTTTGATCTCATCCACCTGGCTGCTCATTGCTCCCTCCCTTTATCCTCCGTAGATGTCCGACAAGCCGCGATATACGGCTATGTATCAGGGAGAATATAGCGGGTTATTCCATGCAAGTCAATCAGGCGACGATCCCCGTCGAAGTGATGAACGTTCGGAAAAGCGTCTTGACTTGACGAGCGATGTTGCAATAGAATTCGACGTTATCAAATCCCGTATAAGATCGCATCAAAGGTCTCAACGTGCCGATTCCAAAAAAATGTAAAGAGCCGGTCTTTCTCTTCAACGGGTTCCTCCTGGCAGCGTTCGTTCTTATGTATCACCAGACCGGCCGCTTTTCTGAAAGGGCGCAGAAATTCCCCAAATTCGTCCTTGGAATAGGCATTCTTACCCTTACGTTCTGGATGGTGTCCTATATCATATTCCCCGCCATCCTCAGATTCACGGAACAACAGGCGGAGAAGGAAGACGAAAGAACCGAAAATCGTGCTCGGTATTACTGGTCATGGTTCTGCATAGCCGTCTCCATCCTGACAGGCTATCTCTTTGGATTTGTCTTCGTCGTTCCCGCGGCCTTCCTCAGCTATGGTCTCATCCTCGGCGAGAGAGGCAAATGGCTTTCCTTGATGATCGTCATGCTGGCCATGACGTTCGGCTTTTATATCGTCTTCTATCGGATACTGCATATTCCGGTGCTGAGGGGCGTGATTCTGAATGTCGAGTGAGAAGGATTGCGGCTGAATGGTAGAGGTAGATTAGCTCCGTATGGTGCCTTTTGATATCATCCTCCAGGGGATAGCCGCAACCTTCACGGTTCAGAATCTCTTGCTACTCCTGTTGGGTTTGATCGTGGGAGTGGTGGTCGGGATTTTACCGGGAATAGGGCCTGCCGCGGGCATGGTGCTTGTTCTGCCTTTCAGCGTGGGCCTGCAGGCAACCAGTGCCCTGGTCCTCATGAGCGGTGTCTATTTCGCCTCGAGTTACGGCGGTTCAGTCGCGGCCATCCTTGTTAACACTCCCGGTGAATCGGCAAGCGCCGCAACACTCCTCGATGGGTATCCGATGACACAACGGGGGCGAGGCGCAGAGGCGCTTGGTATCTCCGCGACGGCCGCCTGCCTGGGTACTGTCTTTGGAGTTCTGGTCCTGGCTTTTACGGCTCCACTGCTCGCCTCTCTCGCGCTGCGCTTCGGTCCGGCAGAGAATTGCTTACTCGCGCTTTTTGCCCTTTCTGTGATTTCCGCAATCGTCAAACGAAATCCCGTCAAAGGCCTGATCTCCGCGTGCATCGGGCTCGTTCTCGCAACAGTCGGATCAGATGAGGTCAGCAATAGCATCCGTTTCACTTTCGGACTGCGGGCCCTTGAGGATGGAATACCTTTTGTGCAGACTATGATCGGCCTCTTCGCCATTTCTCAGGTCCTCACGTTGTCCGAGCAGAATCAGGCTATCAGCAGCGTGGAACTCGCCGGATCCGGATTCCTCACAGGTTTCAAGACGACGTTCAAACATCCCTTCACACTCCTCAGGTCGTTTATGATAGGGTTATGGATAGGAGCGCTTCCCGCGGCAGGAAGGAGCACGGCGTCCTTTATGGCCTATGCAGAAGAGATGAGGGTTGCCAAGGACAAATCACAATTCGGAAAAGGAAATCCTGTCGGGGTCATCGCGAGCGAGATGGGTAATAACGCATGCGCCATGGGAGACCTCATTCCCACTCTTAGCCTGGGCATACCCGGAAGCGTTGGCGCTGCAGTCTTTCTCGGGATTATGATCATCTTCGGCGTCATTCCGGGGCACAAGGTCTTCGTCGAACAAGGAACAACTATCTACGGCCTTTTTACCGCGTTCTTTATCGAAAGCCTTCTGGTATTGGTTTTAGGACTGACCTATGCGAAGTATTTTGCCAAGATTGCTCTTGTCCGGAATGATCTGATCGTTCCCATCATCCTGGTCTTTTCGCTGCTCGGAAGCTACGCGATCCAGAACTCCTTTTTTGATATCTTGATTACCGCAGTTTTCGGTGGCCTTGGCTATTTCATGAATAAGCACGGGTATTCGCCCATTCCCCTCGTTCTCGCGCTGGTTCTGGGACCCATGCTGGAGAAGAATTTTCAGAGGGCCCTCATCATGAGCGATGGATCCTATTCGATCTTCTTTCACTCGGGAATCAGCCTTGTTCTGGTGGCACTGACCTTTTTTTCTTTGCTCTATCCTTATCTTTCGCCTCTCATGAAAGCGCGGAGGATGCGAAGCCGTTGAGGCGGTTGCTCTATCGATAAACATGTTAAGGAGATTTCAGACGTGCACCTTATGAAAACATTGTGGGTTCTTCTACTGATTGTCTCGATTTCTTTCTTTCTCGGCCAGGCCGCTTCCGCCGAGGAGAAATTCCCCAGCAGGCCTATCAGAATGGTTATCACCCACGCAGCCGGCGGAAGCGTGGATCTCCCGGGAAGGGCGATGGCGCAATACATGCAGAAATATCTCAAAGTCCCCGTACAGTGCGAGAACATGCTGGGAGGAGGAGGTCGCAAAGCGATGGAGTATGTCTTCGCTGCAAAACCCGACGGATATACGATCGTCACCAGTGCGTTTCCCTCGCGGCTTATAGGAGAACTCGTCTATAAGTCCAAGTACAAGATGAAAGAATATGTCCATCTGGGAAGCTGGGTCGGAGGGGACTACCGTACGGTGTTTGTTGCTAAAGACTCAGCGTTCAAGGATTTCAAACAGGTGTTCGATGAATCGAAAAAAAGAAAGATCAATGTGGGAGGCGGTGGGGGCCTTGGGTCGACGTCCCAACTTCAGATCGTGTATCTGAAGGAACTTGTCAAATTGAACCTTAATTTTGTGCCTTTCGACAGTGATGCGGAAGTGGCGGCTGCTGTCCTGGGAAAACATGTGGATATAGGCACCGGTCCCCTTTCTGGTGCGATACGCAATCATAAATCGGGCGAGATACGGATTCTCGCTGTCCATGCGCCCAAACGTATCAAGGAGATTCCCGAGGTCCCGACCATGAAAGAACTGGGGTTCGACGGGGTGATTATCCCCTACGGCGTTGGAGCCTGGGCGCCACCCCACACGCCGAACGACAGAGCGAAGATCCTCGCGGATGCTATCATGGCATCCTGCAAAGATCCGGAATTCATCAAATGGGCCGAGAAGACCTCAACAATGCTCGATCCGATGGGCCCGGAAGAGTTTTATAAGGTTACCCTGGAGGATTACAGGAGCATCGAGAAGGTGCTACCTCTCCTGATGAAGGAGAAATAGTCCGAGGCACCAAAAATATTTCAACGCACACCTTCCCGCAGGGCTCCTGCGCTCTCACATCTCATCTATTTCTTGAGTTTCGGTGCAGGGGCTTTATCGGTGGTAAATTTGAACGTACCGCCGTCTACAATCTCGGAACTCTTTTTGACGTGGGCTATCTGCCATACGTATTCGACGCTATATTCTAGCTTCTCTTTCGGTACCGCAAAAGTTTCGCCCTTGATGTCATTTGCTTCCAGAACGGTATCTCCACTGCCGCCCTTTCTCACAATCAGGAGCGAGGTACTTGCCGTGTCAGGAGGGTTCTTCCATGTCAGGACGGGTGTCAAAGGCACGAGGCCGGAAGGACTGACCGGAGGGTCAAAAGTTTTCATATTCTTGGGATCAACGTTGGGGTGTGCCTTCAGCCACTCCTTTATGGATGTCACTTTGACGACGCCCGTTGTCTGCCCGTTTTTCACCTGGGGATTGTTCGGGTCTACCTCAGGATGCTGTTTCAGCCACTCCTTGATATTCGTGACACTGACGATGTGCCCCTCGGCGTAGAGATTACGGACAGTATAAGTGAATGCACCAACGAAGAACGTAAGGCTAATCGCCGCCACCACTGTCACAACTCCTCTTCTTCGCATGCCTAAACCTCCTTTGATGTTAGAAGTAGTTCATATAGATTCATTCTTCATTGTTCACGAAAAACGAATGCTACCGATTGCGAACGCAAAACACTGTCTGCTGCTCTTTTCATCGGCTGAAACGCTTCAACACATAAGTGGTGTTACCTGCTCCGTTCGGCGTCTTAAATCGTTGCAGGCGTGAGCACTCGATCAGGCGACAGCCGGAGAAGAAGACCTCATACCGTGGAGACATGCAGATGGGTCATCGAAAGTGCCTGAGTCCTGTTGACAGGCATCCTCGCTCTTGAGTAGCATTGTAGGAGAAAAGCTCGGGATGACAGGCTTGGCCTGACAGGAGGACAGGTTGAAAACATTAAAGGGGACTCAAACCGAAAAGAATCTTCTCCTTGCGTATACGGGCGAGTGTCTTAACAGGAATCTGTATACCTTTCTTGCCTCGCAGGCACAGGAGGAAGGGTACGAACAGATCGCCGCAATTTTCTCGGAGACTGCAGACCATGAACGGGAACACGCGAGGCAGCTGCTGAAGATTATTCAGACGAGCGATATAGAACTTCCTTCCATGGTTTACCCCCTGAAAGGGATCGGTGATACCCTTTCGAACCTGGAAACCGCAGTCGCAGGTGAGCATTATGAGCAGACCATCATGTACCCTGATTTCGCAAAAGCGGCCGATGAAGAAGGCTTTTCAGAGATCGCCCAACTGCTCAGGCATATCGCCATTGTTGAAGCCATGCATGAGGGACGGTATCGTGCGCTGCTCGACAATGTGAAGGAGGGCAGGGTTTTCAAAAAGGGCACGGTTGTGAAATGGAAGTGTCGTGTATGCGGCTACGTGAAAGAAGATAGGGAGCCTCCGGACAAATGTCCTGTATGCGGCTATGGCCGTACCCATTTCGAGTTGTTTGCGGAGAACTACTAGAACGGAGTCAGTGTCTTCCCTCGATGTGCTTTTCCCATAGCGCCCTGGAATCGATAGGCTGCAGCTGCTCGTTGTATTTAGGGTTGCCGCCGGTAAAGTGGTAGTAATCCAAATGCTTGCTCTCGTAATACTCACCGGTCGTCATGTTGCGCATGCCCCAACTATCGCTGCGATAGACGGTGCCTCCTTCCATGGAGGAGACCCAGTCCTGCTGGCCCCTGATGTAGCTGGTGCGCTGGTAGTCTATGTACTCCTGGCTGCGCTGTCTTTCGTCATATGCTGCCTGCATCATCTGATGTATTTCAGATGCATTCCGTGTGACCATAGCTGAAGTCTGCTGCTGGAGCTGGCGCAGGCGCTGCATGCCTTGGGCCACATAATTGGCGGCCCAGCGGTCGTCGATACGGTACGATTGGAGCATGGTAACGAAGTTCGGTAGAAACGCGTCGAACTCATCTGCGCGTGCCGCCACGGTCATGTGCCTGAACGTCCAGTTCGCGCCTGAGCGCGCACCGAAAGAAAGGCCCAGGGTATAGCCCTTGTCCTTGCCGGTCTTGCTGTCAAACGTGTAGATCATCTCTTCTATCGTGAGGATGCCTGTGTAAGCCTGGGACATCTGCTGGACAAGATCCTGTCTGGGAATAACTTTTTCAAAGTGCATATTGGCTGCGAGGCCTATGCGCCCCGTGATGAAAGGCCATGCCTGCTGCGGCGGCATGTAGGGCGCGGTAATGACTCCGGGCACATTGACGCGCATCTGAGGCGATATCAGTTCCACGGCTCCGACAATGAAGCTGCGACCGCGCTCCCGATCGCCCGCCGCAAACGCACCTTTGCCGAACTCCCGGCATTGCCAACCCTGAGGCATTTGGAAGGATGCTGACCCGTCACGCAGGCGGTATGGTACAAAAGAAACCCGCTCAGCCTGTGCGCCTTTACCCTCTGAAAAGCCCCCTTTCATCACCCGGATGTTGGAGAGAATGGTGAGAAGCAAGGGTTTGGCCGTGGCGAGTTGCCCCTCAGGAGCTTCGATGCTCTGGTAGGTAAATTGAGTGCCTGTCATAGTAATCCACGCTTTGAATTCCTTGCGCTCCCGCTGCAAGCCTGTGTAGGCGCCATCGAACGTTGCCTTCGTCCTGTCCGGTGAAAACATGGCATTGCGGAGCTGTAGATCGGGGAAGCGTCGGCCTATACCTCCGGCAAAACGCTTGGCTAGGGCCGTTAGGTCGTTGCCGGTGGGACTGGCGCCCGTGAATAGAGCAACCTCGTACGACCCCGAAGGGTCAGCGGCAGAGACTGTTTTGAAGCCGGGTTGAGTACCTTCGCTGATCCTCCACCCTTTGGGCGCATAAAGAACGAAGGTGGCCTGCTCCGATACATACTTCTGCATCGGCCCAAAGTCCGCCGCCTGGGCAGCCTGTTTGACGGAAGCTGATTTCTGACTTTCCTGACTGCGGCTCGCACCTTGGGCTGATACGACCTCAGGCGAGTGCGAGCAGACTCCACACAGGAACACAGTAGACGCGATAACAAAACGAATGCACTGCCGAAGGTTCATGGCTGATACCTCCTGACGAGCAGCGTCTTTTCCTCAGTCTAATCCGCCTCTCCGTTTTTAGCAAGTGTCGCTGAAGGCTGGTCAGAGGAGAGCCCGGCCGGTGAGATTCAATCAGGTGCTGGTACAGTTCGCCGATAGCGCGATGCGCCAAGCATTTGCTCAATGGTCCTTGTAGGGGTTCGCGTAACGGGAAATGTGAGATCGGCGGCGACGTGGAATGTGCGTGGCACCTTATTGTGGATCGATTGACGAGAATGGACCGGCTTGATGAATGCGAGAAGATTTTTCCCCTCAAGAGGTGGCGTGCGGATAGTGCAGGCGGACCCAGATCGATACGGCGCACCGCCAACAGCCCGTCAAGCTAAACAATCTGCCAGCCCGTGGGAATCTATTTCCAGATTACGAATTCTTTTTTCTGCCGAATGGAATGTGTAGCCTTCTCATTCTGGCCCGTAGCGTGCTGGGATTTACTCCGAGAAGCAGCGCGGCTCCATTCTTGCCTTCTATCCTTCCGTGAGTCATTTCCAGCACTCGCCTGATGTGCAACGCTTCCATCTCCTCGAGTCTCAGGCTCGATGATTGTTCGGACCTTCCAGGCTCAGCCGTTGTTTGGGAAGGGATCAGGTCCGTGAACGTAAGGGGTTTGCCATCCGACTGGATGAGCGCCCTCTCGACAACATTGGCGACTTCTCTGACGTTGCCGGGCCACGCATACTGCATGAGCCGATCTATAGCTCCCGGGCTCAACGTTGGAGCCATGCGAAGGCCCATCTCACGTCTCTTCTTTTCGATAAAATGTTCGACCAGGGCAGGGATATCTGCTTTTCGCTCCCGCAGCGGCGGTATATGAATAGGGAAGACGCCGAGGCGATAGTAAAGGTCATCCCTGAAGCTTCCCTCTGCCACGAGCTTTTCGAGACTCCTGTGAGTGGCTGATATTATCCGTATGTCAACCTTTATGGGATTCGTGCCGCCCACTCTTTCAATCTCTTTTTCCTGAAGTACACGCAGAAGTCTTACCTGCGCCTGCGGAGGGAGTTCGCCCACCTCGTCGAGAAAAATTGTACCCCTATGGGCCCTCTCAAACCTGCCCCTCCTCTCTGTCAAAGCTCCGGTGAAGGAGCCCTTCTCATGACCGAAGAGTTCGCTGTCGACCAAGGATTCCGGAATCGCGCCACAGTTGACAGTGATCAAGGGACCGCTGTTTCTGAGGGATAAACTATGAATGGCGTTTGCGATGACCTCTTTACCCGTCCCCGTCTCACCGGTGAGCAGCACCGGGCTTGTGAGGGGCGCGACCTTGACTACCTGCTCAAACACCTGTCGCAGGCCGAAGTCGGCGCCCACTATGGTGTCTCCCAGGCCTCTCCTCAGTTCGTTTTGTAGATACCGGTTGTCATCAGCGAGAAGGTCCTTCATTTTCAGGAGCTCGTAATATTTTCTGCTGTTCGCCAGCGCGATGGCTGTTGGTTCATTCACGAGCGACCAGAGTCTCGCGTGCCCTTCAGTGTACCTGTCTTTTCCGTTTGCGCGAACGATCAGGGAACCGACGAAATTGTGCTGGATCACCAGTCTTCCGACAATCAGTGAAGAGTCAGACCAGCGGTACTGAAGAGCCAGCCTTTCCATTATCGGATCCTGCAAAGCATCATTAGATATTCGCACGCGGGGATACTGCTCAACATGTTCTAGCTGTTTGCGCATATCTGTTCCCATGGTTATTTTGTCTCCTCTGTCAACTCCTCCCTTCTCATCAGCGGTTGTCACGACCTCCAGAAAGCCGAATGCCGGGTCGAAAACAGTAAGTATCAGTTCATCGGCAGGCAGAGCAGAACGGACATACAGAAGACAACGCCACAAAGCCTCCTTCAAATCGAAGCTGCCGCATATCCGTAGCGTAAATTCCCGAAAAAAGTCATTCTCCTCCATGGTGCCTCCGCGCGTTCGTTCAAGCTGCCACATGTGATAGCTTACACCATTTCCTCAATATATGACAGTTTGTTTCTACCAAATGTAACAGCATGTGCCGAGCACGCCGCTAAGTACTTGATAAATAAAGATAAAAAAGACCGAATAGTTGGGCATGTTTTGTGCTCTTTATGAGGCAGGAAATAGCTGACGGGAAAACATATGGTCTGGATGGAAATGATTCGGCTGCGAACAACGGAAAGTCAGAGTGATGTTGCGCTCAATTTGCTCCATCATTCGGTCAGTAGGGCGGTTGAGGAGCCGGGGCTTGTGCAGGTTCATCTCTATAACAGCGCATCGTTTCGCAACGACCTGGCGCTCAGCTTGATATGGAATACACATGTTCCCCGACAACAGGGAAGCCGGATGGGCTTGAGTATAAGGGATACGCTCGACAGGTTTGGCCTTGTAGAGTACTCGATATGGCTGGAGAAATAAACGAAGCTGTGGAACATAGCGTGGGCGCTCATGCCGGTTTTGCCCTTTCGCTGGCAGGGCTGGATCGTAAGGTGCTCTACACAACCCGTTCGAAATTCATCGGTAGCTTCCTTTTGGTGGCTCTTCTCGTGGGGCTTGTCTCTATCTACACGGGAAGACAACTTCTCAATAGAACCGTATTGAGCCAGACAGAAAGCAGGGTGAGCCTGGACCTGAACGCGGCGCAGAAGATTTATCAAGGGCAGGTCGACACTGTGTTAAAGACAGTTACTACGGCTGCTCTGGACAAGGAATTCCAGGACCTGATAAAGAAGGATGAGACTGAAAAGCTCAGCATGAAATTGAGGGCATTGGCGGAGCGGGGCGGACTCGATTTTCTAGGGGTTGCCTCCCCGGAAGGAATTGTCATCAGCAGGGCGCGGCCTGCTGTTCATGCAAAACCAGGTAAGACGCCCGGATATTATAACCCTCTCGTGGAGTACGTGCTCAAACATGGTTCGAGCATCGGAGGTACTGTTGTGCTGGAACCTTCCTTTCTCATGGCCGAGGACCCGGATCTCGTAAAGCAGGCGCGCACGACGCTCGTCCCCACTTCCATGGCAGCTCCTCGCCCGGAGAAAGAGGAGCTGGCAGGAATGGCAATGGGAGCGGGAAGCGGTCTTTACGAGGGAAAGAAACTCATCGGCGTATTGTATGGCGGACAACTCCTGAACGGCAACCATTCCTTCGTTGATGGTGTTCGTGACGCGCTGTTCCAAAACGACATGTACGAAGGCAGGAGTATCGGTGTGACAACTATTTTCTTGGGGGATACAAGAATCTCAAGCAATGCGTGCAGTCCCGGCGGGAAACGGGCCATAGGAACACGCGCGTCAGAGAAGGTGCGAAGCACAGTTCTTGACAGGGGTGGCCGCTGGACAGACAGGGCTTTCGTGGTGACCGACTGGTACCTGACCGCATACGAACCGATCATTGATATTTTCGGAAAGCGCGTAGGGATGCTCGCCACCGCCGTGTTGGAGGCCAAATACCGCGACGTGCAGCAGCGGGCACTGATTCCTCTGGTTTTTGTGACTGTCGCAGGCATGCTCGTCGCCATCTCCATGGGCTTTTTTCTTTCGAACAGGATCACGAAACCGATTCGGGCGCTTATTGCTGCGAGCCGTAAAGTTTCCGAAGGTAATTTTGCTCCGGAGATTGGTCCCAGGTCGAAAGACGAAATGGGTGTATTGCAGAAGACCTTTGTGGAGATGCTTGCTTCTCTGCAGGAGAGAGACAAACGCCAATCTATGGAGAGCGAGATCAAGCTTCTTCAGTCAGAAAAGCAGGCGAGCATCGGAAGGCTCGCTGCGGGCGTTGCCCACGAGATCAACAATCCTTTGACTGGTGTCCTCACCTTCACGCATATGCTCCTCAGGAGAAAAGATATAGACGAGGCGATGAAGGAAGACCTTACCATCATTGCGAAAGCCACAGAGAGGGTCCGCACGATTGTCAAAGGTCTGCTCGAATTCTCGAGAGAAACCATACTGGAGCGCGAGCCGGCTGACCTCAACGAACTCGTCGCCTCTGCTGTGAAGCTCGTGGAGAATAGCGCGCTCGTCAAGGGCGTCAAACTCTCCTTCAGGCCAACGCAGTCCCTTCCGCTTCGACGTGTCGACAAGAGTGCGATGCAGGGTGTGATCCTCAACATCATTATGAATGCCCTTGATGCGACCAGCAAGGGCGGATCGATTCTCGTCACCACAAGTGTGGTCGATTTCGGGAAGACAATCGAAATTGGCGTCAGCGATACGGGGCACGGTATTGCCCCCCAGGACCTCGAAAAGATTTTCGAACCCTTCTTCACCACCAAGGACGTCGGTCAGGGAACAGGTCTTGGTCTCTCGGTTTCTCTGGGAATTGTAGAACGGCATGGAGGATCCATTCACGTTGAAAGTACTCTTCACAAAGGAAGCGCGTTCATTGTGCGGCTCCCATCAGGAGATGAGGATGAACACTAGAAAGATTCTGGTGGTGGACGATGATCCCACCGTCCTTCATTGCTGTCAACGAATACTGGAGCCGGAGGACTATCATGTGTCGTGTGTGCCGAGCGCGGACGACGCGTTCGACAACCTGGAGATGGGATATTTCGACCTGATGATCATGGATGTGAAGATGCCTGAACAGGACGGCTTCTATCTGCTGCGTAAGGTGAGGGAGAAATGGCCACTGGATAGATTTCTCGAACTGCCGGTGCTGGTGATGACGGGGTATCCCACTCAAGAGACTCTGAGGGAGCTTAAGAAAGGCGGCGCCCGTCAAATCATCTCCAAGCCCTTCACGCCGGACGAGCTTCTGGCAGCCGTGAAAATAGCCCTAGAAAGGAGTAAGAGAAATGGAGAAGAAAAAAGCATTGGTGATTGATGACGAGCAGATCGTGCTGGACAGCGTGAGAAGAATTCTTGCCGCGGAAGATTTCGATGTCGAGACCACGTCGAACAGCAGGGAGGGGATCGCGCTTGCGCTGGATAACACCTATGACATCGTGCTTACCGATGTTCGCATGCCTCAAGTAGACGGCATGACCGTCTTATTGAATATCAAGAGTGCGAAGCCTTCGACGCCGATAGTTGTCATGACCGGTTATGCCACGGTGCGTGCTGCGGTGGAGGCAATGAAGTACGGCGCCACCGATTACATCCAGAAGCCTTTTACGCCTGAAAAGCTCGTCATGAGAGTGACGGCGGCGATCGATAAGGCTGCTTAGTATCTTGTGAATCCTTTGACAGCCGCTTCCCGCAGGATTAGAATTCTTCCTGTAGGAGCAGCGTCATAAAAAGGTTTCTTTTGGTTGTTGTGCTTTGTTTGGGGATCGCTCTCCCGTATGCCGACGCAAAGGGTGGGCAGGCCGGGGGCGCTCGAGGAGGGGCCGGCCGTCACGGAGGCGTGTCTGCGAGTCACCCCGGCAGAACAGCAATTCAATCTCTGCCCTCCACCGGCACGAGAAGCTATGGTGTATCCGGAGGAGGTTTTAGCGGAGGAAGTCGCGGGAGTTATGTCTCCGGGAGTTATTATCAAGGACATTACTATCCCGGAGGATATTACGGGGGTAACGAGAGGTACTATTATCGTGGATATGCTCCGCACGGCGCGGTCTTCGGGTTTTTTCTCGGGGGAGCAGTTATTGGCGGTGCCCGCACCACCTTCTGGTGGCCTTACTATGCCGTAGCGGTGCCTCCATCCTACTATGATCCTTACTATCAGTATCCCTATCCTGCACCTCCCTACGTGATCGAAGTCCCTCCAGCCGAAGCTACTACAGCTTATCCGCAAGGACCCCAGATAATAGAAGTCCCTCCGCCCGGAGTTCCTGCCATCTATCCAATAGGACCTCAACCAACGCCGACAGCGCCAAATCAGTGCTATGCACCAAAGACTGATGCAAGGGGAACTATAATCAAGGAGAACGGGAACATGGTTCCTGACTTTGCGAAGCCGGTGCCCTGTCCGAGCTGACTGTTTCTCACACGTATATCATCTTCCGCGTCATCCCTCCATCCACAACATAATTGACGCCGGTAATATAGGATGCTTCAGGCGAACAGAGAAAGAGGGCAGGGCCGGCAATGTCTGCAGGTGTTCCTACTCTACCAACAGGCTGTTGCTCCTTGTCTTCTTTAGTCAGCTCTGCGGAGTGAGCCCGCGAGCTCTTTTTCCACTCCGAGACTTCGATCCAGCCGGGGCTGATACAGTTCACGCATATCTCAGGTGCCAGGCTCATGGCTAACGCATGAGTGAGCGCCACAATGCCTCCCTTGGAGGCAGCGTACGCCTCGGTACGGGGTTCAGACATGAGAGCCCTTGTGGAGGCGATATTGACTATAGACCCTTTCTGCTTGCGCAGATGGGGAGCGGCATGCTTGGCGCAGAGAAAGGTGCCGGTAAGGTTCACGGCAATAACCCGATTCCATGATTGGACGCTTAGCTCTTCCGGAGGGCCTGATGCGGCAGTGGCAATTCCTGCATTATTGATCAGTATATCGATTCGGCCGAATTCACTAGCAGTATCGGCTACGGCCTGTTTCACCATCTCCTCGTCGGCAACGTCAGTTTCGCGAAAACGGATGATACCGAGAGACTTATATTCGACTTCTGTTTCCTTGCCTGCTTCAACATCTATTTCTGCGATAACTACTTTAATGCCGTGTTGAAGAAAGTGGCGGGCGATTCCTCTGCCGATGCCCTGGCCTCCTCCTGTTATAATAGCTACTCGTGTGTCATTCATGGGGTCCTCCATCCTGGTTTTACGATATTTGTTAAACTTGCGCTGGCTCCGACCGTTTCCTTCACTCGCTAAGCGTGTCCGTATTATATCGCCAAATAGAGAGGTGATGGGAAGTGTACGCCGGTCCGGAGAAATAATGTTGTGGAGTTCTGGAAACTGTGGCAGACTCAAGGGGAATGACGGGAAGGATAGTGACTGGATTCGATAAGTCTCTTGAACTGATGGATCGACCGGAGATCACCTACAGGTTGTTCTTCCCCCGCCGGGAAGAACTCGACGAGCCCAGGCCTCATAATGGAACCGCTCATGCCATTGTGGTTGCAAAGGGCATTTCCATCGGGTGCATGTTTTATCCCGCAGGCAAGGACGGGCCCAACATCCTCTATTTTCATGGGAATGGCGAGATCGCTGCGGATTACGATTACGTTGCGCCGCTCTACAAGCGACACGACTTAAACCTGTTCGTTGCCGACTATCGTGGATACGGCACAAGCGACGGAAGCCCCTGCTGCAGCGCAATGATAAGGGATGCTTTTCCTCTATTTGAGGGATTCGTTGCATTCCTCCGTAATGGCGGATATGGAGGCGCCCTGTTTGTAATGGGTCGCTCCCTGGGCAGTGCTCCCGCGATCGAGGTGGCCTACCGCTATCAGGATAGGCTTTCAGGGCTTATCGTGGAGAGCGGCTTTGCAAGCCAGCGGAAGCAGCTGGAACGGCTGGGCGTCATACATCTCTTTGCAGGAATAGAGGAAGTGGTGGGATTCGGCAACGACGTGAAGATTCAGCAGGTGCACATACCAACGCTGATCATTCATGGGGAAGAGGACGAAATTATACCGGTATCCGAGGGGAGGGCGCTCTATGCGCTCTCAGGAGCCGAACGCAAGCGGTCTTTCCTCGTCAGCGATGCCGGTCACAACGATTTACTGGAGAGAGCAGGAGCAGACTACATGCGAACGATAGTCACCTTCACGCAGGGCTGCCAGGGCGAACCATTTCCTGCGCGGACTATGAACGATGCCTGAAACGGGCACGTCATCGGTGCGTGTACCCTATGGTTACTTCATTGTTATTGCCTGCTTTCTTATAGAAGGCTGCGGCATCGGGGCGTACGTTGCATTCAGCGTCTTCTTCAAGCCGCTGCTCAAAGACTTCGGTTGGTCGCGTGCTACCATTTCGGGTGCAAGCTCTCTCGCGTATCTTTTGATGGGATTGATCGGTATTGTTGCGGGAAGCCTTAATGACAGGTTCGGCCCGCGCATTGTTATGGCACTTACCGGTATCATCTGCGGCATAGGCTATTTCCTGCTCTCGCAGATCCAGTCGAGCTGGGAGCTTTACGTGCTCTATGGCCTCCTGGTGGGCACAGGTCTCAGCTCTGCCGATGTGATTCCGCTGACCGTCACCGCGCGATGGTTTCTGCGGCGCCGGGGAATGATGACGGGCATCATCAAGGTAGGGACCGGCAGCGGTCAACTCGTCATGCCATTGTTGGCTGGCGCATTGATCATGGCGTACGGCTGGCGCGCTGCATTCGTCGGCTTTGGCATTGTGGTAGCAGTGGTTCTCATCGGCGCCGGTCAGTTCCTGCGAAGGGATCCCGGTGTCAAGGGGAATGTGCTGGATGGGGCAGGCGCTCATGCTCGCATGGCTGAGGGCGCACGTGAGGATGGGCTCTCGTTGCGTGAAGCTGTCCGAACGCCACAGTTCTGGCTATTCTGCATCATCACCTTTCTTGTGATGAACTGCCTGCTCACGATTCTGATGCATGTGGTCCCCCATGCAAGCGATATCGGTCTCGATCCGATCAAAGCCGCAGGAGTCGTATCGACAGTCGGAGGGGTAAGCATGCTCGGGCGTCTTCTCACGGGCTTTCTGATCGACAGGATAGGCACGAGAAAATCGATGACCATCTGCTTTATTCTGCTGATAGCCGCTTTTCTCTGGCTGCAGGTTGCACACAATGCCTGGATGCTCTATCTGTTCGCTGCGGTCTATGGCGTGGCCCACGGCTCCTTCTTCACCCTTATCTCACCCACGGTTGCTCGTCTATTCGGCATCAGTTCCCACGGGGTACTCGTCGGCATCATCCTGTTCAGTGGAAACTTCGGAGGGGCGATAGGCCCTGTGCTGGCCGGCTACGTTTTTGATTTGACGAACAGTTATCAGCTGGTCTTTCTACTGCTCGCCGCAGTTTGTGGTGTTGCGTTGCTGCTCACGCCCCTGTTGAAGCCGGCAGTTCAAAAGGCATGAAGCTAAAATACAGGTAAGAGGCCGGCATCAGAAGTTCGCGCCAGCCAACCAGTTCTCTATCCGGTTAAACGCTTCGCTGATCTCCTCTTCGGTCCCGCCGAAGGAGAAGCGGATGTGGCCTTCGCCGGATGGGCCGAAGCCGTTGCCGGGAACACTGATTACCTTTGCCTCGTAAAGCAGGCGGAGTGCGAGGTCCATGGATTTCAGGCTCCCGGGTACGATCCTTGGGAAAACATAGTACGCACCCTGCGGCTTCTGGTAGGAGAAAAGAGAAGAAAGCCTGTCCAGTCGGGCGCAAGCCAGGTGTCTGCGCGCGTCCAGTGCGGCGACGAGCTCTTGAATGAACCTGTCTCCCTCGCCATCGTGCCCGTTTGTGGCCCTGAGAGCAGCCAGCGCGGCATACTGCGAAACAGTCGGAGCACAAATCGCAAACGCATCGTGAACTTTGAGCACCTGGTCGATGAACCGAGAAGCAGCATACATGTAGCCAACGCGCCAGCCGGTCATACAGTACATCTTTGAGAAGCTGAAGGCAGCAATCAGGCGTTCCTTTAATTCGGGTATTGCTGTGAGGCTGGTGTGGCGCAGGGGGGAGTAGACGAGGAAATCATACGCCTCGTCAGTGATAACAAAGAGATCCTGCTCTATCGCAAGCTCGGCGATACCCCTGATCTCTTCGGAGGAAAAGGCAGCGCCCGTTGGGTTCATGGGGTTGCAGATGAGGATGGCTTTGGTGCGCGGTGTCACAGCCTTTTTCATCCCGGCGATATCGATCCTCCATCCTTCCTCTTCGAGCAGGGGAACGAACACAGGCACGCCCTCGGCAAAAAGGATCTGCTCGATGTGCGAAGCGTAGTTGGGCGAAGGGACGATCACTTCGTCTCCCCGGTCTACCAGCGCGCTGATGGCCCCTGCGAGTGCCTCCATCGAGCCGCAGCTTATGAATAGCTCCTTTTCAGGATCGACCGATATGCCCCTGGTCCGGTGAAGATGCGTGGCGATCTCTGCTTTGAGCTCCGGCATACCGGGCTGCAGCGAGTACTTGCCGATCCTTTCATCTTCGCGCAATGCCCGTATTACCGCATCTGTCACGAAAGCAGGCGTGCCGAAAGAGGGGATTCCCTGACCGAGAGAAACAGCGCCGGGCACCTTGCTTGCCAGCACGGGCATCTGCTTGATGGCAGAGACGGTGATCTGCGCGACCCGCTTCGAGATGCCGCGCAGATCCTCCTCTCTGCCCACACTCTTGTATGCCGATCGATCTTCCATTAAACGGATCCTTTGCTGTCAGTCCTCAGTCGAAAAAATCAATCGATTGTTTCCCGTAGCCCATTCGCGCATCCATGGATACCATAAACCTGGTCAGTATGTCTCTCTCTGCAAAGAACTTGACTGCACGGTGAAAGACCGTATTCGGCTTATTCCACGGGCAGACACGGACGCAGACCGAACAGTGCGATCCATTCTTTGCCCACCAGTCGAGGCATTTCATGGCATGGACAGGCCACTTCAGCATACCGCGGCTATTCGATTCGTCCCAGGGTTCATCAGTACGCGCTCCTGACTTGAGCGCGCCGCTCGGGCAATGTTCGGCACATCTTTCGCATTTCTCGCAAAACGACTGGATACCGATGTCGATGGGTGGATCGACTTCCAACGGAAGATCGGTGAAGACTTTTCCGATCCTGCAACGCGGCCCGAACTCCCGCGTCATAAGTAATCCCATTCGTCCCATCTCGCCCAGTCCCGCATCAACGGCAAAAGCAATGTCTATACCCAGTTCATTGACCGATGGAATCGCGCGATAACCTATTTCACTGATGTAGGTCGCAAGGGAGCAGGAGGTGAAGCCCATCTTCGCATATATCAGGTCAGTGTCTGCCTCGACCGCAGGAGAGCGTTTCACCATCTCATAGCCCATCTCCTGGATAAGCACAATGACGTACTGACAGGCTTCAGGGATTTCGATCGGGTCCCCGGCTTTTGCCGCGCCCGAGTAGTAGGCGTTCTGGTCTCCCCAATGACTGTAGACCCAGGACCGGTTCAGCTTTGCAATGCCCACCAGGTCCGCACCCAGCCAGCGCGCCACCCTCTTGATGATTCGCGTAAGCTGGGCCGCCGTCATGTTTTCCGTTTTGAATTCGCGGTTGAACTGCGCTGCGATCTCTCTCCCGTACTGGGTGCGCCGCATGACATAATCTACCGTGCGGCCTGCAACCCAGAGACCATGATCGAGAATAGTTTTTCCTTTTACATTCTTCCTGATGTTTTCCACGCTTCTGTCGTGCATCTTGTCGTACTTGCTACCGCCGGCGTCATTGCGGCCACGGCTGAACCCTCCTCTGCGATCGTCGAACCGTTCGATCGGGCCGGTGATGAACTTCTTGTATGTCGGTTCATTCAGAATCTTCATCGTACAAACCTCGTCAATCCGTCGAATAGTGTGTTGTGCGTGGCCTGTCTCATATGCCCAGGTAAGCTTTCTTCAGGTGTTCGTCTCTTATCAGATCTTTACCGGCGCCGCTCAGCACGATCCGTCCGTTTTCAATGACATAAGCTCGATGGGACATATTGAGGGCGTTGAACACGTTCTGTTCCGAAAGAAGGATAGTTACGTTGTCCTTGTTGATCTGCTCCAGGAGTTGGAAGGTTTTTTGTACCAGCATGGGAGCCAGTCCTAACGAGGGCTCGTCAACGGTAAGGAGGGTAGGGCGGGCCATGAGCCCCCTGGCGATCGCGAGCATCTGCTGTTCGCCGCCGCTCAGCGAACCGGCGAGTTGCTCTCTGTGATCGTAAAGTTCCGGAAAGAGTTCGTATAGCTCCTTTAATGACTGGTGCAGATCGATGTCTGATTTCCGGATATAGGCGCCCACCTCCAGGTTTTCGCGAACAGTCAGAAGTGGAAAGACGCGCCGGCCCTCGGGGATATGCACGATACCGCTCTCGACGATGCCGTAGGGAGGCTTTCCTACCAGTTCTCTTCCCTTAAACACAATTGACCCCAACGTCTTTTTCAAGAGTCCAGAGATGGAGCGCAGGAGCGTACTCTTGCCGGCCGCATTAGCTCCGACAATGGAGATGAACTCTCCTTCATGGATTTCGAGGTTGATGTCGAAGAGGACCTGAACATCGCCATAATAGACATTCAAGTTGTTAACCTTGAGCAAGCAGGTATTCCTCCCCGAGATAGGCTTTGATGACTTCGGCATCCGATGCGATCTGTGAGGGTTCCCCCTCTGCAATCTTTTCACCGTGGTTGAGCACGATGATCCTGTGTGAGAGTCCCATGATGACAGCCATGATGTGCTCTATGACGAAGAGGACAATACCTGAGTCGGCAACTTGTCGTATCAGCTTGATCATCTCCTGCAGTTCTGCCGGGTTAAGTCCGGCCATCACTTCATCGAGGAGGAAAAGCTTAGGAGATGTAGCGAGGCCCTTGGCGATCTCCAGCCGCTTTCGGTCGGCGATGGTCAGGTTTCTCCCGAGCAGATGTCTTCGATCGTGGAGTCCGACGAATTCCAGAACTTCTTCTGCCCTTTTCTCTGCCTTCCTGACGCTCTTCTCTCTGTTGAGAGCCCCGATCATGACGTTCTTGGTTACGGATATGTTGCTGAAGGGTCGCGTAATCTGAAAGGTCCGGCAGAGCCCCAAGCTACAGATCGCTTCAGGCGGCAGTCTGGTGATGTCCATATCGTTGAACCTGATGTAGCCCGTTCTGCTCCTGTAGAACCCGCTGACCACGTTGAAGACGGTGGTCTTCCCGGCTCCGTTAGGACCTATTAATCCCACGACCTCCCCTTGTTGAATAGAGAAGCTGAGATCGCTGATCACGGCATTGCCGCCGAACCATTTACTTATGCCGTGCACGTCAAGCATGGGACATTTCGCTCCAATTCATTCTACGACTTTTTTAACAAGGGGATTCTCTCCTTCAGTTTGGATGCGATGCCTTGCGGCATATAGATAAGCACAAGCACGAGGATGACTCCGTAGATGATCATGTGAAGGCCCGGCAGGGAGGTCCCCATTTTCGCACGAAGGAGCATGGTGATCGGCACAAATATCATGGCGCCAATGGCAGGACCTAGCGTAGTGCCGATACCGCCGATGATAGCAAAGAGAGCCACCTGCACAGAAATCTGAATTCGCATGACACTGCTGGGATCGATGAAGACAACGTACTGGGCATAAAACGTACCCATGATTGCCGAGAGAAAGGAGCTGAGCACCATGGCGATGAGCCGCACCCGGCCCGTTCTCACACCGAGCGCACGGGCAGCGTTCTCATTCTCCCTGAAGGCCGTGAGGTAGTAGCCGAGCCGTGAGTGCTCTATTGCGTAAGAAATGCCTATCACCACTAGAAAGAAAAGAAGACCGATATAGACATAAGGAAGCTTGCCCGCAAAGGAAAAAAGCATCGGACTGGGCTGAATGGGCAGGGCGAGTCCCTCGGATCCGCCGGTCAGCGACCGTAAATTTACAGCGACAATATAGCCAACCTCGCCAAAGGCGAGCGTCGCCAATGCAAAGTAATGACTCCTCAGTCGGAAGCAGACGAGGCCCAGGATCAGGCCAATGACCGATGCAAACAATCCGCCGATAAGCATGCCGATCCATGGTGAAAGACCAAAGTGAAGAAGCAGCAGGGTTGAAGTGTAGGCCCCGATCCCGAAGAAGGCGTTATGTCCGAGAGACATCATTCCCGCGTATCCCGCGAGTATGTTCCACGCTCCTGCGAACGCGCCCCATAGAAAAATCAGTATAAGTGCATCGAGGTAGAACTCGTTCTTGATGAACAGCGGTAGAAGAGCAAGGAGCAGCAGAGCGATCCAGAGGATCGCTTTGAGCGTCTTTCCGCTGCTTTGTTGCCGGTCAATCGATGGTTTCAATGTGTTCCAACTCCTCCTCTTCCCTCAGTCCGAAAAGGCCCGACGGCCGTACTACCAGGATGGCGATGAATACGAGGAAGTAAATGATCTGCTTGTTCTCCTGGCCGATCCAGTAGCTGGAAAAGACTTCCACCACGCCGATGATCAAACCGCTGATCATGGCGCCCACCACGCTCCCCATGCCGCCGAGGACGACCACGACAAACATGATGAGCACAAAGTCGAACCCTACAAAAGGTTGTACCGAATAGACGGGCAGCACCAGCCCACCCGCCAACCCCACGAGCACGATCCCGATCGCAAAGGTGAGCCTGTATATTTTGTCCGTATTGATGCCCATCAGAAGCGCAGCGGAACGGTCCTGTGCTGTAGCGCGAATTATTTTGCCTGTGTACGAGAATTTGAGAAAAAGGTAAAACGCGACCGAGAGCAGAATGGCAAGGGCAAAGGCGATGAGGCGAATGGGGCTTATCATGATCTCTTCCACGCGGAGAGCGGCGAATGGTCCAAGCACGAGTGATTCGGTTGCATAGCTGACGGAGATGCTCCTGAAATCGGCAGACCAGAAGAGAAGCACCATGTTCTGGATAATCGTGGAGAGACCGACGGTGATGAAGATCTGGGCAAGCACCGACGACGACAACGTCGGTCTTATGAAGAGATAGTACGTGACGATGCCTATGAGGAAGACCACGGGAACCGCGACAAGCGTCGCGAGATAGGGGTCAAGGTGGAGATACTGGACCGCCCAGTAGGCAAGATACATAGCGACCATAAAGAACTCGCCATGGGCAAAATTGACGACCTTCATCACCCCGAATATCAGGGTAAGCCCTATGCTGGCCAGGGCATAGACCCCTCCCAGGAGGATGCCGGAAATCAGCAATTGTATAAAAAGGGTCAGGTCCATGGGGGTGGCCGATTCTGAGTTCCTTGACAGAAGCGGGCAGGAAATCAATCTCCTGCCCGCTCTCCCGCAATGAAAATGCGCTACTTGACCAGCTTGAAATCCGCCGAAGCGATCTCTTTCGGATAGATCAATTTTAACTCGCCGTTCTGCCACTGGTTGAGACCCGCAGATGCGTAAAGATTTTGCCCGGCGTTCTTTTCTTCAGGCTTGGCAAACTTCACTCCCCAGTTGAGAACACCTTTGCCGCGGGGAATATCGAGGCTGAGCGCGGCCTCGCGCAGTTTGTCAGCATCGAGACTCCCGGCTTTGGGAAGTATAAATTTGTATAGAATCCACGCACCCGCAAAGCCCACGAAAGAAGTAGGGTTGGGATATTCACCATTGTGGCTGTCCTTGTACCGCTTCACAAATTCGTCCGCATCTTTTTTCTGTTGCGCTGTCAACCTCTGAACGGAAATCTCTGAAGGTATACCGCCCGCCATGACTCCATCAGCACCCTTGCCGAAGGCCTGCACGAAGTCCGGATTACCCTGGCCTGCGGTTGTTCCGATTACAATCGTATTGAACTTCAATTCCTTCGCCTGCCTGTGGAAGAGGATCGAATCGTTGATATACTGGGCGGCCAGAACTATGTCCGGTTTTGCCTGTTTCAGCTTCATCACCATACCGGAAAGATCAACGGATTTTGCGCTATAGACCTCGGTTGTGACCACGTTGAGGTTGCGGGCCTTTGCCCTGTCCGTCAGCCCCTTTCCTGTCGACGTTCCGAACCCGCCATCCTCCTGGACAATAGCCAGGCGGAGGTTCTTATCCGTTTTCTTGATTGCTGGCGCTATAACGTCGGCCGCAAAATCGATCATCTGGTAGGCCATCATATCGCTGTCAAATGTCGACCTGAAGGTATATTTGAAGCCGCGACTGGTAATGCCGCTGGAGATACCTTCATTCTCGAGATAGAAAACCTTTGCCTTCTCCGCAACCACAGTGGCAGCCATTGAGAGCGTGCTCGCCTGTGTTCCTATGATGGCGGTAATCTTTTCATTCGTGATAAGGCGATTGGCCTCGCTTGCGGCGGCTTGAGGATCAGGCGCATCAGCACTGACCAACACTACTTTCTTCCCCAAAACTCCGCCCTGATCATTGATCATGTCTGTGGCGATTTTTACACCATCGAAGTTCTTGATACCATTCTTGGCGAGCGGCCCGGTCAGCGGGAGAATTGTTCCTATGCGCCACGCATTTTCCTGTCCGTACACGAGACCGCATGTTCCATATAGAACAACTAAAAAAAGTACGACCGACGTAAGCACAAGGCCCTTTTTCATACAGCTGCTCCCTCCCTCGATCTTATTTGTGCGCTGGATACCGGCGTGATGGCTGCCAGCTAGTTTATCCGACTTTCACTTGTGAAAGCAACAGGAAGCGGCCGAAGTCGGCAAGCAGATTTCTGCATCCTGCTGTTGTCTTGACATGATGCTGAGGCGTACTGTATGGTTGATGGATGGTGCATGGGCGCCTGTTCGTCTCCAGCGTTGTGAGACGGTGAGAGTGATGGAAAAAATTAAGATCGGTATCAGTACGTGCCTTCTCGGGGAGAAAGTTCGCTACGATGGCGGACATAAACTGGATCGCTACATAACGGAAACACTCGGGCAGTTCTTTGAATATATTCCCGTGTGTCCAGAAGTCGAGTACGGACTTCCGATCCCGAGGGAGTCTCTCAGGCTCATGGGAGATCCTTCGGCACCAAGGCTGGTCACGACACGCACGGGCATAGATCACACAGACGGCATGAGAAAATGGGCGGAGAGGAAGCTGGACGAACTGGAACGGGAGGGACTCTCCGGGTTCATCTTTAAGAGCCGCTCTCCGAGCTCAGGCCTGAAAGGCGTGAAAGTCTACACGCCGTCGGGCATGCCGAGTCACAGCGGCGTCGGGATTTTCGCTGCAGCATTTACGCGTCGAAACCCGCACCTGCCGGTGACTGACGAGGGAAGACTGCACGACCCGGCTCTCCGTGAAATCTTCATCGATTCTGTTTTTGTGTACAGACGCTGGCAGCAGCTATTGCAGAAAGGCGGACATGCGAAGGATCTTGTTGCTTTTCACACTGAACTGAAATTACTCCTGCTGTCCCACAGTCCTAAGCATTATGGGTTGCTCGGACAAATAGTAGCAAGGGCAGGGTCATTGAATAGTGATGAGCTTCATGCTGCTTACGGCAGCCTTCTTATGCAGGCTCTCCGACTTCAGGCGACAGCTTCCAAGAATACGAACGTGCTCCTCCATGCCGTGGGCTATTTCAAAAAAAAGCTGACCAACGAAGAGAAAGAAGAACTGCTCGAGGTCATCGAGACGTACCGGAAAAGATATCTCCCGCTCATTGTGCCTGTAACGCTCATTAATCACTACATAAGGCAATACCGGGAACCGTACCTGGGGCGGCAGTTCTATTTCAATCCATCCCCTGTTGAACTGATGCTGAGAAATCACACCTGACCGCTGTTTTTCGTCGCGGATATTCGATTTCCCCCGCCCGGGCCACCGAGCACCAACCCGAACCTCCCATCTGGCTTAATACAAAGAGATACGTTTTTTAGCCCCAAAGGACGATTAACATAGATTTGATACCAGCCGATACCTAAAGAAGCCGGGACAGATCAAGTCTCGGCTTCCCGATGGGAAACCGCCATACAAAGAGGCACGTCGGGAATCGGAGTATGAGGAGGAGTACCGTGAGTAAATTACCGCTAGTCCTGGTTGCCGTGATATGGTTATGGGCAGGTACTGCAGGCCCGGTCCTGGCCGACACACTGAATCTGCAGACCCTTCCGGCGAGCACGTACGAAAACTACTATGTCGGCCCGGTACAGGGGAACCTTAACGGAGGTGCGCGAACCGGTTTCGTGTGCGATGACTTCGCGACTGAAACCTTCGTGCCAGGTTCTTTCGCGGTACATGTCAGCACCTTGTCTGACCTGACCCAAACGAAGTTTGGTGCGCTTCCCGATGCCGCAACAAAGTATCAGGAAGTGAGCTGGCTCCTTGGCCAGATGAACAGCAACCCGGCTCAAACGGGGCCGATTCAATTTGCCATCTGGCACATCTTCACACCATCCACCCCCATGGTGGCGGGAGAACAGGATTGGCTCAATGCGGCTGCTTCTTTCAACCCTGCAGGATGGGACTTGAGTTCTGTGCGCATCTATACGGCCACCGACAGCGTGAATCAGGAATTCATCAGCGGCGACCCGAGGTCTTCTGTTCCGGAGCCGGCAGTGGTCTTCCTGCTTGCCTTCGGTATGGTTGGCATGGGTTTGCTCACCATGAGGAGCCGGAGAAAAACTGCTTCAGATGCTCCTTAAGACGCGAGGTAACGGAATCGGCTGGACTGACGTTTAAGGGCGGCCGGATGAGAGTATCTGCTGCCGGACTTTGGTCGTAAAATCCATCGGGGAAGAAACAAACCTGATGGTCGCTCTGCCATGCTTCTTGTCTACGATAATAAGCTTGCCGAAATTGAGCATTGAGCCGAGGGCGGGTTGGTGGTAGTCCACAGCGACGATCTCGTTGAGTGGGATATCATACGTCCTCCGCAAAGGGAATCCAGCGTTTATCAACACCCTTGTGCTGGTCAATGCTACATCCGATGCACGCAGGCTCGCGTACGAAAATCCACCCCAGACAAAACCGAAAGCCATGAGTGCTATGGCGTGAATTCCCTGAGCTCTCAGAGACAGCCCGCCGATGATAATGACGATCATCGGACCGAGAAGCATCGCCCAATGACACCCCGTGCGGTAAATGATCCTCTCGCCATCTGTTAGTTTGTTGTCAATTGAACCCATCGTACCCGCAAGCAAGTGAGCCTGCCGACGTCGGACCTCGGCAGGCTCACTTGTTCTATTCAACCAATTACGACTCCGTGCAAGCCAGGATCCCTGTAATGGCTATCCTTTACCCATGAGCAGATTGGGCAGCCACAGCGCGATCTGCGGGAACACAAAGAGTATGATAAGGGCCAGGACAAGTGCCGAAAGAAAGGGAACCACGCCCTTATAAATTGTCTTGAACGGAATCCCTGTTATGTTCCCCAGTATGAAAACATAAATTGCAACGGGCGGAATAAGACCTCCGATCATAAGCGTGACGCAGATCAGGATACCGAACCAGATGGGGTCATACCCCAGTTGCATTGCCGTGGGGAAGAAGATAGGCGTGGCGAGCACCATGAACGCCAAATCATCCATGATGGAGCCGCCTATAAGGTAGATAGCAATAACCAGCATCATGACAAAGAAGCCCGGTATCGGAAGCGATCCGGCCCACTTTGCCGCAATCATCGGAATCTCGGTTATGGCGAGGAAATGTCCGAAGATGGCAGATCCCGCAATGAGCATGAGCGTCATTATAGAGGTTTTCAACGCGCCCTTGAAAGACTTTACGATCATCCCAAAATTAACTTCTCGCCGGACAAGGGCCAGGAAGAAGATTGCAACCGTACCTATGGTGCCTGATTCCGTAGGGCTGAAAAAACCGGTGATCATGCCACCGATCACTACGCCGAAAATAACAAGGACAATGAATGCTTCGGGGATTACAACGATTCGTTCAGCCCAGCTTGCTTTGGCCGCCCTGGGAGCTATTTCAGGCCGCAGGGTTACCCATCCCGCTATAACTGCCATGAAGAAAAAGGCTATCATGAGCGCGGGCACAATGCCGGCAAGGAACAATCTGCCGATAGACTGCTCAACCTGAAGTCCATAGATGATAAGGACCGTGCAGGGAGGCAGGATCATGCCCATGGTGCTGACAGAGGCTATGGTACCTGCGGAAAGTTCCTTTTTGTACCCGTAGCGATCCATCTCAGGCATAGCGAGCGTTGAAAAGGTTCCCACGGTAGCGAGGCTTGACCCGCACATGGCCTTGAAGGTTGTCGCACCTACGACGGTCGTCATTGCAAGTCCGCCCGGTATGTGACCGAACCACTTGTGCGCCCCCTTGTAGAGTCGTTTCGCGATATTGGAGTTCGCGGCAAACTCTCCCATCACCATAAACAGGGGAATCACGGTGTAGCTATACGTCGTGAAATTATCAAAGAAATCCTTGATCACGAGACTGGAGGCGGCTGCAAAGGTCATGAGAAAGGTGAATCCCAGAAACCCGACCAGGATCATGCAGTAGGCCATTTCAAGGCCGGTCAAAAATAGCGCCAGCAGCAGTATGATTCCGTATATTCCTACCGCAACATCACTCATCGTCTGAACCCCTTATTTTTTTCAGTAGGTCACAAAAGATCGTAAAACTCTGCAGGACAAAACTGAGGCAGAGAGCGAAGCTGAATGGGTAGTAAGGTACCTTGAAACTGGCCGTACGTTCACCAGACTTCCTCACGTCGATGCCGTAAAGGTAGAAATTGTAGGCAACAAACAGAAAGAGGAGAATTCCCACAATCCTGGTGAGTATGTTTACAACGCGTTTCTTTTCCGGGCTCAGCTTGTCCGTTATGATGTCGACAATTACCTGGGCGCCCAGCAAGGTACCAAAAGGAATCGAAAACCCGAACACTATGGAACCGCCGTATTGTATCAATTCCATGGATCCCGTAATAGGATGGCCAAGATTCCTCAGGATGACATCACAGAAGGTCAAGGTGATCATGAACCCCAGGACGATACCGGCGATGACGTATAAGAACTTGTCAACAGCATAGATTCCTGCCATGAAACTCTTCATAGCCTGCCTCCACCTTTGGAAAAGAGCAAGATTCGAATCGCTTGATGCACAGCGCTAACTAAAGGCTATGGGGGCTGCGCACCACAGCCCCCATAGTGAAGTACAGCTGTTTACTGGTTTTTCTTCAAAAACTCCTCGCAGAATTTCAAAGCTTCGTCGCCGGGAAGCCCCTTGCCCTTTGCCATTTTCACATAGTCATCCAGAATGGGCTTCATCTGCTTGGCTGTGAGTGCCTCGTCTTCCTTGGAGACCTTCAGGAAGTTTACGCCCTTTCCTTTCGCGAACTGTACGGCTTTGTCATCCAGTTCAACCCAGAGCTTGCCGGCTTTCTCGACGTATTCTTCGTTGATCTTGTCTATTGCCTTCTGGTCTGCAGGAGATATTGAATTCCATTTTGCCTTATTCATGATCGCATACATGGAGGTCAGATAAGACATCGGATAATCTTCAAGCACTGTCTTTACAACTTCGCCGATTTTGAACCCCTGGAGTGCTTCCAGCGGAAAGAGACATCCGTCCACGACGCCCCTCGAGAGCGCATCGTACGTCTCGGTAACCGGCATGGTGACCGGGGATGCGCCGAGATTCTTCACGATGTCCGCGTTTTCTGCGTTAGCCTTGATCCTGAGACCTTTCAGGTCGGCAACCGATTTGGCCTGGTTCTTGGTGAAAATGAAACCGGGCGCTGCGCCGTGGAGAAAAAGAACGTGCACGTCATCAAATTCCTTCGGTTTGAATTTCTGGTAGTATGCATTTGCCAGCTTGGTGCCCTGGTAGCCGCTCTTATAGCCCAACGGCTGCTGCAGCACTTCGGAGAGCGGCAGTCTGCCGGGTGAGTATGCCAGGAGATTCGTGCCGACATCCACTACGCCCTTCACGGTATTGTCATACACCTGCATCGGGGGTGAGAGTGTGTTGGCAGCAAACACGGTTACAGTTATCCTTCCGTTCGTTGCTTTCTCAACATCCTTGCCCCAACTGTCGAAGAGCTTTGTGAAAGGGTGCTGCGGCGGCCACATAACAGAAAGCCTGAGCTTCATCGATTTCTCCTGGGCCTGAGCAGCCATAGGAACCAACGCAACGCCGAGGAAACCAACCACCAGCAACATACAGAGCAACTTCTTCTTCATGATGTTACCTCCTGTTTGAGATAATAAATCGATGGATCATCGACCTTCCTGTCTACCTATATTAGCATTGTCACTTGAAATTATGTACATTTTTCTGAGCAATAAATGCCTTTCAATGTCTCCTTCAGGCTGATGCAGCCTGTCTTTTCCGATAGGTCCGTTCCAGCTCCATCAGTGTCTTGCCGAATTGGGTAGCATGTTTTCTCATTGCTGCCTCAGCGGCACGGGAGTTTCCCGCCAGCACCGCCTTTATGATGGGTCTGTGCATGCCTGCCGGATGCAGGAAAGGGGGCTGATCCGGATGCACTGCTTCAATGATTCTACGAGTCATCTGCATCACAGACCTGACCAGTCCTTCAAGAAACCGGTTGCCGCACATTTCCGCCAGAACAAAGTGAACGGCTGTCTTCCTCTCGAGGTCTTCACGGAGTGTCGCAGACGTCTCATCCTCAGCATCAAGGTAGGCCTTGAGCCGCTCGGCATATCCGGGCGTAACGTTGAGAGCCGCGAGTCGCGCCACCTCCGGTTCCACCAGGAGTCTCACCTGGTACACTTCAGGGATCGATATTTTGTCAGCCAGAAAAAGGTCAAGGAAGGCGTTGCTCAGTTGCCGAAAGGTCAAATCCGTCACGAAGGTTCCCCCGGAGACTCCCTGGCGTGTCGCTATAAAGCCCGAAGTCTCAAGGACCCTCAAAGCCTCCCTGATTGCAACGCGGCTTACCTGAAACTGTTCCGCCAACTCCCTCTCGGGTGGCAGCTTGTCTCCTGACTTGAAATGGCCAAGGAGAATGGATCGTTTCAACTGGTCGGTCACTGCCGCGGAAATGCGGGATTGCCTGATGGGTTTGAAAGGTTGCATGAACGGTTAATCTAGTCTATATGAAAGAGTATAGTTTGGCAAGAAGTTTTTGAAAATATTTCGTTGACAAATATAATATACCTATGTAAATATTAGACCATTACTACAGGATACGCTGCAGTTGTCCACGTCTTGAAATATCTCTAGGGGGTCCCTATGAATATTGCGCAAAATCTGGAACGATCCGCTTTTTTCTTTCCAACCCGCCCTGCGATCCGCCAGGGAGATCTTGAGCTTACATACGCGGAGCTGAATGATACGGCGAACAAGATAGCAACGGGCTTGATAAGCCTGGGCATCAAGCCCGGGGAACACGTGGGCCTCTGCTCGCTCAATTCTGCTGATTGGGTCGCATTCTATTTCGGGGCTCTTAAGGCCGGGGCAGTGGCAGTCACGCTCTCAGGCCTTCTCAAAGGAGATGAGTTAAACCTCCTGGTCGGTCATGCCAAACCCCGCGTCATATTCACGTCTGAAACCAGGCTCGCGGAGATGGAGCGGCTCAAGGGAGGGACGGGGCTAGAGAAGATCATATGCCCCGGTGGCGATATGGACCTTGCTCATCTCATGTCTCTCGGCTCCGGAACGTTTGAGGCTGTCCAGCGGGACCGGACGGATGTCGGCGCCATACTCTTTACAGGAGGCACGACAGGGGTCCCCAAGGGTGCAATGCTGACCCACGAAGGCATGAACTTTTCGAGCTGGAGCATAGCCTATTATGAACACTCAACACAGCATGACACCGGCCTCTGCTTTCTTCCGTTCAATCATGTGTTCGGCCAGATGCATATCTTGAATGGGACTATTCTGAGCGCAGGGTGCCTGGAACTGCTGCCCGCTTTTGACATGGACAAAACGTTAGAACTGGTGGAGAAGGGCCGGGTAACGAAATTCTTCGCCGTTCCCACAGTCTATATACGATTTCTCAGCCTCCCGGATCTTGAGAAAAGGGTGGGTAAGCTCCGCTACTGCTTTTCAGCTGCTGCATCCATGGCGATGGAAATTGTGAAGCAGTGGAAGGAACGCACAGGCATCACGATTGCCGAATCCTTCGGGCAGACGGAATGCATGCCTATTACGTTTAATCATTATTATCCGGAGAGGCATGTTGTCGGCTCTGTGGGCCAGCCGGTGCACGGCATGGAAGTTCAGATCAGAGACCTGTCCGGAAATCCCGTGAAGCAGGGCCAGGAAGGGGAGATCTGCATGCGGGGGCGCAACGTGATGAAAGGTTATCTCGATAACCCTGAAGGTACCAGGGATACGTTCTGGGGCGATTGGCTCCGTTCAGGGGACATCGGTGTGTTCGACCGGGAGGGCTATCTGTTTATAGTGGATCGTCTCAAGGATCTCATCATCACCGGCGGGGAAAACGTTTATCCCCGGGAGGTCGAGGAACAGCTCTACGCCTATCCCGACGTCGAAGAGTGTGCTGTCATCGGCCTCCCCGATAAAGAATGGGGGGAGCGGGTTGCAGCGTACATAGTGCCCAAAGCAGGCCGGAGCGTGGCAACTGAGAATATTAAGACATTCCTCAAAGGCAAGCTCTCCTCCTTTAAGGTCCCGAAGGAATATGTAATCGTGAAGGAGCTCCCGAAAAGTCCTCAGGGAAAAATTCTCAAGCGTGAGCTGAGGAAACTGGCCCAAAGCTAGGAGCGCAAGCGGCGGCTTTACACAAGCCTGCCGGTTGGTTCCAGCGCACTACTCTGTTCTTGGCGGGTCACTCATCAGGGGTTTAGTCGTTGCAGGTACTTTCCACTTCGCGATGATGCTATCGTAGGTGCCGTCTACGAGTACAGCCTTGAGCCCTTCATTAAAGATTTTCAGCTGGGCATCCCGTTTTCCCTTCAAGACTGCTATGCCGATGGGAACTTCAAGAAATCCTTTGGAGGGCAGCGTAAATTTTCCGGGGAAGAGGCTCTCTGCCAGAACTGCCCCAGCTTGAGTGTTGAGGGCAGCAGCTTCAGCCTTTCCATCAAGGACTGCTTCCAGGGTTGCCTGGTAATCTTTAACGTCAGTGTAAAGATAGACCTTGGGGAAGTTCTTTCTGATATAGTCTGCCAGAGGTCCCTTTAACGGCGTGGCTACTCGCTTTCCTTCCAATTCCTTCAGGTCGGATCGGGGAACGCCAGGGGCTGTGGTGAAAAGAGCTCCCCCTGAGATAAGATACGGATCGCTGAAGTCGAACGTATTCTTGCGCGCGGGGTTGATGCCGAAAAACGCCAAGCCATCAGCCTCACCTTTAAATAGTAGCTCCTCCACGTTCTCCTGCTGTTCACCGATGAAGACGACCTTCAGATTTGCGCGGGCAAAAACAGCCGTCAGGATATCTATAGCCAGCCCTTCAGATTTACCATCCTTAACAGTTGCGAATGGTTCGAAAGAGAGGATATGCACCAGCCTGATCACTTCTTTCTGTTCCCCAGCCTCACCCACGCGCCACGTACATCCCAGTAAGACTATCATGAACGCCACCACAGCAACCGTACGCATTAAGACTGCCTTTCCCCTCATTGCAGGCTCCCCCTTTCAAGACACGCTATGTGCGTTAGCGCCTGTCGAAAACTTTCATTGTCTCCATTTTGCTCGTTAGACGGTATGGTGTCAAGCTGAAACGTCTTGCCCTGTTTGTTGCTGTGGAAATCTGTCTTCATTTTCCTTGACGTGCTGCTGTGAATGGCTATAATCATACTGAAGGGTCCGTCCCGGCGAGGAGGGCGGGTTTGTTTGGAAACCGGCAGTTGGTATCGAGGATGTTAGCCTCATCGAGGTCATCTTACGCAAGGGGGTAGTTCTATGCCGACTAAGAGAAAAGCTGACAAGGGACAGGGAAGAAAGAAAACGGCGAGCGAAAGAGAGGAACGGAAATTCAAGGTAGCCATGCTGGCCCTGGAGAAGACAGCCCAGGAGCGGATGCTCACCGCCAAAGACCCTTGTTCCGTGGGCGTGAAGATGGCGCAAGAGATCAGAAAACTGGCAGAACGAATCGAAAGCGAAGTTGAAAGCGCAACCGCGAGTGCAACGGAGGCTGCGTACAGCGGCTACGACATCATAGGTGTGGGTGTAAGCGTTTCCTGAATCAGAATATTAGAACAACCGCTTTCCTGCGTTCGGCTGTGTGTTACTCGCCTTGGCCTGGCGAAGTCTTCCCCGGCAATTTTGGCATCTTCGGCATTCCGGGCATTGAAGGCATTGCAGACATCGCCATTTTCTTGTAGTCCGAAGGAACCTCAAAGAGAGTATCCGGCTGAGCAGCCATTTTGATGTTCTTGTATTCCACGGTCCAGCTGCCGTCAACGGCTGCCATCTTCACCGGAAACTTAATATCTGTGGCCATCCACTGGTACATCTTCTCTGTCTTGCCGCTCTCGCTGTACGTCACTTCGTATTTCTGCGCCGGATGACCGTCAACGGTCTCAGAGCCGATCAATTTTCTGCTCACCTCTCCGCCCACCTTTTCTTCTGTCCTGGGCTGCTGGCCAGGGTTTGGTTTCATCTCCATATAAGACTTCTGGTCAGGCATGACCATCCAGACCACCTGCTTATCTCCCCTCATGATTGAGTATGTAGGCTGCCCTTTCGGTTCCATGCGCGATTTCTGATCCTTCACAAATATCTTGGACGTGGCGGTATGTCCCTGGGAGCTCGAGACTATGTCTGCTGAGAATTCCATTGCGATGGCACTGCTGACAAGAAAAAAGCTGAAGACAACGGAACTGCAAATCAGGATGACGTTTCTCATGGATAACCTCCTATTAGATGGAACTCCGGTATCCGGAACCAAGGAATAACCCGCTGCCAACATGATAAATGAAGAAGGGAGCGCTGACAAGAGAAAGTTTGTGTGCGCGGTCTCTGAGTGGGACCTGTAAGAAATCGCTGCCGCAGAAAAAAAAGATTATTTCACGGGGCTGTGAGCTACGGCAATTGCTCGACTCTTTTGATTCTGTCAGAAGTTCCGGGATGGTCGCTGAGAAAGCCGCCGCTCGGGCCGGAGGTCTTGAGGAGCCAGGTCAGAGCGCCCGCGACAATCTGTTTTCCATTGTACCCCGCACGGTTTAATATGTCGACCGCGTGCTGGTCGGCCTGATACTCCTCCTGGCGGCTGAAGGGTTGCTGTACGGCCAGCTTTGCCACTGTAGGTGCTATGAGGCCGGAACCGGGTACAATTTGAGAAAGGATCATCACGCCTATGTTGACACCGGTCCCGACTACCTTCGCTTTCGCAACGTGCCCCAGGTCCTCGTGTGCGACTTCATGCGCCAGGACACCGAAAAGCTGCTCGTCGTTTGCTTTGTCGAGAAGGCCTGCTGTGACGTAGAACTGGCCTTTCCCGGCGTTAGCGGCGTTGATGGACTGATCGTCGATTACCGCAATCTTCACCTCGCTCAATGGTATGGGTTTGTTCATGTTATGTATGAGCGTCACCATCATACGCTTGATGCGATCGGCCTGGGCCTCATCCAGGTGGGGAGCACTTTTCCCATCCTTCTTTTCTACTGTTGAAGGTTCGACTCCCCTCGTAGCGCACGCGGAGAGCATTGCAGCCATGAGAAGCGCCCCAACGAGCTGGCAACTCAGATGACGTGACAGGGGAATGGTAGATGGTTTGATCATATCGCGCACGTGATTGCAGTATCCGTCTGCGCCAACCGCACAACAGGCAGAAGGGGGCGCCTGTTAATCGAGTGTAAATTCTTTTTTCCAGTCACCGCTTTCAGAGAGTTTCGGCTGTTCCTTTTTGTCGAGAAGATGATTCCCCAGGACAAGATAGTCCATCTCGGTACGCATGAAGCAGCGGTAGGCGTCCTCGGGGGTACAGACAATCGGCTCTCCCCGCACATTGAAGCTGGTGTTTACGATAACGCTATAGCCGGTAAGCTTCTTGAACTCCTGAATCAGCTGCCAGTACCTGGGGTTGATCTCCCGGTTCACACTTTGCACGCGGGCAGAGTAGTCGATGTGCGTGATTGCCGGTAAATCGGACCTCAAAAAATAGAGCCGCTCGTACAAACCCCACTCGTTGTAATCGGGTGGCACGGGAATTCTTCTATCTTCACGCAGCGGCACCACGAGCAGCATGTAGGGTGACGGTCTGTCCAGATCAAAATAGTCCAGAATGTCCTCTTCGAGTACGGTCGGTGCAAACGGCCTGAACCCTTCCCGGTACTTTATTTTGAGATTCATCTTCTTTTGCATCTCCGGGTTGCGGGCATCGCCGAGAATGCTGCGGTTTCCCAGCGCCCTTGGACCGAATTCCATTCTTCCCTGGAACCAACCGACCACGTATCCTTCGGAAAGCTTCTTCGCGACGTCGTGGGCCAACTCGTCGTAATCCTGATAATGGTTCACCTGGGCTCCGAATTTCACAAGAGCTCTCTGGATTTCCTTATCCGAGAATTCAGGACCGAGGAAAGCCCCTTTCATCATGTCCGGATGCGCAAGCAACGTGCGCTCGTTGCCTTTGAGAATGTGCCAGACTGCGAAGGCGGCTCCAACTGCACCGCCTGCGTCTCCCGCTGCCGGCTGAATCCAGATGTCATCGAAAAGGCCCGACCGGAGGAGCTTCCCATTTGCAACGCTGTTGAGCGCCACGCCGCCCGCCAGTACCAGGTACCTACTTTTGGTCATCTCTTTCGCTGTTCTGCACAGTTTGAAGACGATCTCTTCAGTCACCTGCTGGATGGCCAGTGCCATGTTCATGTAAACTTGGGCTATCTCTGACTCGGGTTTCTGGGGTGGAACGCCGAAGAGTTGCCTCCATTTGTCTTCATTGACCATTCTTAGTCCGGTGGCATAATCGAAATAATCCATATTCAAGAGCAGCGAACCATCTTCCCGAATGTCAACCAGTTCGGAGGTTATCTTCTCTCTGAAGTCGAGCGTCTGTGCTGATCCTGCATTGCCGTAAGGCGCCAGGCCCATCAGCTTATATTCTCCGCTGTTAACTTTGAAACCCGTATAGTAGGTGAATGCAGAGTAGAGTAATCCCAGCGAATGGGGAAACCTTAGCTCCTCCAGTATAGTTATTTCCTTTCCTTGACCGTGACCGATGGTAGTCGTTGCCCATTCGCCCACACCATCAATTGTCACAATCGCTGCCTCCCCAAAGGGGGAGGGGTAGAAGGCGCTGGCCGCGTGTGACAAATGGTGCTCCGGAAAAAGAATAGGCACATCGCCCGGCCCCAGGCCGGCTAAGTTATCCCGTAGCATTTTCTTCATGAAGACTTTTTCTTTTATCCAGACGGGGATCGCGGACCAGAAGCTGGGCAGCCCCCTGGGTGCGAAGGCGTGGTACGTCTCCAGCAGCCTTTCAAACTTTATCAACGGTTTGTCGTAGAACGAGACCGCGGTAAGATTGTTATATGCAATGCCGGCTTCATCCAGAACATACTGCGCCGCATGAATCGGGAAAGAGGAATCATGTTTTTTTCTGGTGAAGCGCTCTTCATGCGCAGCAGCTATGATCTCTCCATCTATGAGGAGTGCGGCTGCGCTGTCATGGTAGTACGCCGAGATACCAAGAATCGCTTGTCTCATGCTTATCGTGCCTGCCTCATACTCTCTTTCCGCTATGCCTCCGCTGCCATCAATCAGTTTCTTCTTAAAAAAGCGTGTAGATAAACGGAGCGATAGCCGATCCGCTGGTCAGCACAATCAAAAGGCCGAAGCCGAGCAGCATAATGATAATCGGTATCAGCCAGTATTTCTTCCTGGTCCTCAAAAATCCCCACAAGTCTTTTAAGAAATCCATATCGTTCCTCCTAATAGGGCTTCAGAATATCATCCGCGCAAAACTTGTGGTTCCTCTTGTCCATCACCGAACCATTACCCCGTTTGAATGCCTTGAGTTTCAGAGTATCTGCGCCGAGAAGCCTTCTCATCACTCCGATCGGAGTCACAACCACAAAGAAGAGTATCGATAAGACAATCCTGGAAGTTATTATACCGAGCACGTGAGACAGTCCGAACCAGACCACCGCCAGAGGCTTAAATAGCTGAGGTCTGATCATGTCGAGCACCAACACGCCGATCGCGCAGAAGAGCAGATAATTGCGTTTGGTCCCGAGAGCCAGAAGCAGCAAGATGAGCACCATGGCCATTCCCGTGTCTTTGCACTGATCTTTCGTCATCCCACCACCTTTACCTCTGCGACACCGCGCTAGCCCTGCTGCCAGTCACCGCTCGTTCCTGCAGGTAGCCTCCCTGCATCAGGAAATTGTAGATTTTCTCACTCACGACTGTATGGCCTTCCGGCGTCCAGTGGCGCCCTTGCTCCGGGTACGTGAATGAATTGCTCAGATCAACAAAGGGAATACGGTTATCCTTGAGGTAGTTCTGAAACTCCGCATTCGCGTCGTGTAACCCGACGATAAACGCAGCCCCTCTGCTCGTGACGAAACGATTCATGTTTGCGATGATCGCACGCGTAGGGTCCTCGACGCGTACTGTCGCGGGTCCCGTAATCTTGAAATAACCATTTGCAAGCAACCTGAACCAGTATGAACGGCTGAGCAGATCATGCTGAGCGATGAAATAGTCGTATGATTTTGGGACAGGCACTCCCTTCAACGTCAGTTGGTCACCGTCGGCTGTGAAATAAGGCTTGAAGTAGCTGCCATACCTTGCATTGTAAGAGTTATCCAGTTCATCGTTGCCCGAGCCGAACAAAACAACTACAATCTTGGGTTTGTAGAAACCGTACTGCTGCATGAGGAGCAGATACTCCTGGTCTGTCCCGTACCCGCTGACCCCAAGATTATAGACAGCCCAGCCAGGCAGTTTTGCGCGGAGTTTTTCAGTAAAGCGCTCCTCGCTTTCCACATCATATCCCCACACGAAGGAATCCCCGAGGAACAGAATTGCCGGCCTGCTGTCGATGACGCGCTCGGGATCTCTGAAGCCCCGGCTGTTGTGTGAGACCTTAATCGGGCGGCTTCCGGTAAATGTCCTATCGCTGCGCTCGACAGGGAACCAACCCAATTTCTCATCGTACCTGTACAGCAGGCTTTTTTCATTCGTGCGTGTACGCAGGCTGTTTTTGAGCAGAACTCTCATCCCCAATTCTGTGATGCCTGCGCAGAACATCACGGACAGCAGCACAACCAGCACATTATAGAATCGATTCTTCTTCACGTAAGCGCTATGCGCAAGCCATCTACGCAATAATTACGGTCGAAATGATACACTGTGCATGCCCAAAAGGCAAGGAGACGCGGGGCGATGCTGAAGGTGCTGCTCCCTTGCACCCTCTGAACGAATGCATTCGGCAATGCCAAAAGCTTGGGAGAAACCCGACCGCCCGGGGGGTGCGGTACGGTAATTGGAATATCGTTTCAATTTATTGACAAGCGGATGTCTGCGCTATAAAATTGTATACAATCTTTGGGTCGTGTCGCACCATACTATCAAGGAGGTAACACAGGATGAGCAGAGCTCAGGTTTTCGAGAAAAGGCCCCCGGTGCTCGGGATCAACGGTCTCGGACGAATTGGAAAGCTGACGCTGTGGCATCACGTGGCGAGAAAGTACTTCGAGGGGATCGTTGTCAATCTCGGGCGGGAGGTGGGCCAGGGACTGGAAGCGGTAGCCCAGCTGATCGAAAAGGATGCGACCTATGGATTACTGCACCGTTTTCTCCACGGTGTTAAATCTGAAAGGGTGGTTCAGATAGTCGATGCAAAGAGCGGCAAGATGCTCGTCGACGGCATGCCGGTCACTGTGCTCAGACAATCGAGAAACCCCGCCGAGATTCCATGGCGCGATTACGCTGTGGATGTCGTGGCAGAATGTACGGGCAAATTCAACGATCCCACGCTTCTCGCGGACGACAACAAGGGATCTATACGCGGCCATCTCGCCGGCGGCGCAAGAGCCGTGGTCAATTCTTCGGCCTTCAAAATCAAGAATAAGGCGCTTTCCATGCCGGAGGATTGCGTTACCCTCATCTACGGCATAAACCACCACGCCTATGACTTTAAAAAGTTCCAGCTGGTCTCGGCCGCGTCCTGTACCACTACCGGGCTGGCTCACATGGTGAAACCGCTTCTCCAGACAGAGGAGACGAGTTCGATCCTTACGGCATCGATGTCCACGGTCCATGCAGTGACCAACACGCAGAGTGTACTGGACACTGTTCCGAAGGCGGGCGAGAAAGACCTGCGAAAAAACCGGAGTATACTCAACAACATCATCCTGACGTCTACCAATGCTGCCGAAGCGCTGGTGCAGGTGATTCCTGAAGTGAGGAACATCGGCTTCATGGCAGATTCGATACGGGTTCCGACCACTACGGAGTCGCTCATCGTGCTCAACGCCACCTTCCAGGCCAAAAACGGTACTGCCGCATTGGTCAACACTAAATTGATAAACGGGATCTACCAGAAAGTAGCGGAAAAGGATCCGGAGCATCTTCTTGTGTATAGTGCAGAGCAGAACGTATCAACTGACCTTATCGGTGTGGACGCGGCAATTGTGATAGAGGGTCAGTTCAACCACACACGCACAGCCTTCATAGACGTGGACCTTTCGCAAGTGCCTGTGCTTCCCGAAGGGCTGATCGACTCTCTGCCCACGAAGAACCTGCGTGTGCCGGTTGTCCACGCGAAGATTTTCGGCTGGTATGACAATGAGTACGGCAGCTATACCAACAGGATGGGCGACCTGACGGTCCACGTGCACAAAAATCTTCTGTAAGGTCGGCTTTTATATTGTTATGCGATGAGGTTCTGCTGATTCAGTCTCGTGCTTGCCGATATAGACTGCGCCGCTCCACCCGTCGATGCTGATAAAATCACCGCCATTGATGACGCGGCCGCTGATCTTGCTGTATCTCTCCGCTTCGTAGACCCTGAGCTTACTGAATCCCACGACGCCTACTTTGTTGAGCTGGGGAATGGTAACAGCAGCATGGGAGGTTGCTCCCCCCTTTGCGGTCAGGATGCCGTCAACATTAAGAAGCACACCCACGTCTTCCGGCACAGTGTCGGGGCGTATCAGGATAAGAGGGGTCTGGGGCTCTTCAGCGCGAAAGCGGCTAATCTCCTCATCGCAATAGACGGCGCGCCCTGATAGGGCACCACCGCTCACCCCGATCCCGCTGCCGATGAGCGACGCATCGAGACTGCCTGCATCTTTGAATATCTTCAGTCTTGTACCATCCAGTTGCGCCATGTCACGCGTCTGAAGAATGTGAAGCCCGGTCTTTGTCGAATTCTCGAAAGTAAACTCGATCTCTTGATGGTTGAATCCTCTCTCGTAGATGAGCACCTCCGAGAGCCTGACCAGTTCCCTGTATATCTCGGGGAATCTTGTTTCAAGCGAAATGGCAGAATCTCTCCTTTCCATTACCCGTTGTTTTTCTGAGATGGGAAATGTCTCGACCAGGCCGGAGACTATGTCGTCGCCTTGCACGCCGAAAATAAAATCGCCGAAGAGCGTCACCTCCCGGGATATGCCTTTCGGGTCCCTTGTGAAGATGACACCCGACCCGGAGTCCCGGTTGAGGTTCCCGAAAACCATGGCCTGCACGATCACTGCGGTGCCCCACTCGTCGGACAGGTGCATCTGGTGACGGTAGATATTTGCCTGTTCCGAGTGCCAGGAGGCAAAGACCTCCATGATCGCGTGGCGCAACTGGTCAGGGGGGTGATCGGTGACTGCGATGCCGCTCTTCTCCAGGGCTTCTCTGTACGCAAGCGCCACCTGCCGCATCTGTTCAGGGACGAACTGGATTTTTCTGCTCACATTGTAACGCCGTTTGAAGCTGTCCATGATCTTGTCAAAATAATCCCTGTCGAGACCCTGGAACATACCCCACATCTGTAAGAACCTGCGATAACAGTCCCAGGCAGCCCACGCGAACTCCGGGCGCTGGCTCAAGCCTTCGGCAACTGCTGGGTTTATTCCTACATTGAGAAAGGAATGCATCATGCCCGGCAAGGATATAGTTGCACCGCTCCTCACCGACAGCAGCAGAGGGTTCGACGGGTCTCCAAACGTTCCTCCTGCCGCTTTTTCCAGCTTTTTTATTTCGTTGCCGATTCTCACGCTCAGATCGTTGGTGATGTACTTGTAGCCCACGACAGCATCGTGCGCGCGGAATACCTCAGTCGTGAGGATAAAGCCGGGAGGGATTGGAAAGCCGAATGACGCGAGTTGCTTCAGGAAGTAGCCCTTGTTACCGATCAGGATCTGGTTGTCCAGTTTTTCGTTTCTCCTGTGGATCGGTGAGATCGTGAGATCGGGATCGTAGGCCATCACCAGGTTAAGCAGGCGTCTGTTGCTCTTGAACCGCTCCATTTCAGCGCCGAGTGTCCTCAGGATGCTGTTTACAAAAGTGTCGAGTACCTGCAGGCCGAATGCCGAGGCGATCATGGAGCGTATAAAGTTTTCGGAGTGCTGGTAGATGGTCTCTTCGCCGCGGCCCTGCGTATCGTCACCTGCTGTCTTCTGGTAAATCTGCCCGATAATGACCGGAAGGTTGGAGCCGTGCGCGTCTATGTAGTAATCGCGGATAACGTTCTGAATCCCTTTTGAGATAAACTGGAAAATATCGAGGTACTGGTCTATAGAGAAGTCCTTTATCTGCAGAGCGCTGGTGACATACTTGATTTTTGCGACCAGCCCTTCAGTCGCTATGCCCTCAAGGTCAAGGGCTTTGACATAAAGCCAGAGGTACTTGTGGATCTTTGTGAGCGTGCTTCTCGTGACGAATTTCAGATTAAGTTGTGCGATCATCTCCTCAAAAAGAGTCGTGGCCAGGCTCTCCAGGCGCAGCGACAAACCGACCGCCTCAAGTTTTTCTTCCCTGTACGTGCCGTACATTGAGGGAATACCGGCCGCTATATGTCGCTTGTAATAGATGTTTTCAAAGAAGGTAGTTTTGGTGGGAGAAAGAATCCTTTCTTTCAATGTCGAGAGAAAGCCGAGGATGACGACGAGGCTTTTGTAGTGCTCCTGAGAGGTGAGCGAACGCTTGAGCGCGCGAATTTTCTCAGAGTCGAATATGTGGGCCGCCTCCAGCTCCTTGAGCAGGTCCAGGTGCTGCGGGTGATATTTTTTATAGAGAAGCTGATAGAGCCTTATCATCAGGCCCGCCCGCTCTCTGTCCCGCTCGCTTACTCTCCTTGCGCTGTGTATCTCCCGTTGTATCTTTGCCTTGTCCCACGAGAGAAATTGAAATGGACCTGCGCCCACCGTTTCGAATAACTTTTTGAAGAGCGTGTGCATGCCCTCGAAATACTCACCATTACCCGGGACCTGCTCGAAGACCTCGTCCGGCAGGTGCTTTCTCAGGTGCTCTCTTTCTCCGGTGTACCAGTAACGGAATATATCCTCGATGAAACCTACCAGGAGGCTGTTGCTCTCCACGTGAGACTGCTTCCGAAGAAAATAGATGAGTTTGTCGTTTCTCCGCGAAACTTCATCCACCCGGGTGGAGATGTCACGCAGCTCACCCTCTGCGCCTATCTCGCTGAAATAGACCGGGAACATCCTGAGAATCTGCTTAGACAGGTTGTAGGCCGGGGCTATGTCGGAGTTAAGGAAAGCTGAGATGTCCCGCTGCAGGAGGTCCGTGTCCCTCACGAAGACGCCTCCCAGCTTGAGATTAATGATAAGAGCCGATAGAAGCCTCTTGGTCCATCGCGGCCTCAGGCCGATGATTTCCAACCAGCAGCGTATATTTTTGACATGGGCCGGGTTGACCTCCACCTGCCACTCGGTGGTCGACCCTCTTACCTCCGGGTATTGAAAGCCGAAGGAGATGAGTTCGTTGATGAAGGTATCGACCAGCGCGTGGTTCTTCTGATTGAAAACCTCCCTCGCGATTGTGCTGATGCAGTCGATGATAGTGGAGGGATACTGCTGGCGTGACCCGCTCTTCTTCAGAAGATCGAATATATTCCTGACGAACTCGTGCAGGCCTGAAGGGTCCTTCTCGCTGAATACCATGCCCAGACAGTGGTTGATCTCCCGAAGGGCCGTACCGTGGACATCGGAAAGTCCCGCCACGTTGATGATGTTAAAAAGGAAGTCCAGTTTGACAAGGTGTTGACGACCCGCGAAGACCGGTGAGCGTTCCAGATCGTCCGCGATAAGCAGGTATCCGTTTACGATCTGAAAATAATCGGGCATTCCGATATACGCGCTAACCTCTCCGTTGCCTGTTGACAGTGGGTTCAGTTCTTCCAATAGCTTTTCCAGTTCCGCATGGCTCAAAGGCTTGATCAATTCTCTGTAGGTTGCCGCACCCTCGAGGCTCTCGTCGTTATGTGCCAGCCACCTCAGAGGATCGGGCTGGGATAGCCAGAACCGATAGGTGGCGCCGAACACGTTGTGAAGAAAGCCTCCCAGGGGCCCCCCCGTCAGGTCTGCTCCCTGGGAGAGGGCTGATCTGAGAAACGGCTTCACATAAGTGGAACTCTTTCGGAAAAGAAGTTTTTGGGCTGACGATGCCTCGAAAAGGTTGTCAAAGAGAGGAGGCAGCAGGGCGAGGTTCCGTGGGAGAAACTCTCTGCTTTTCGATACCACCGTGTCCATGAAATCGAACAGATAGCGGACTGCTGTCTCCTTAACATCCTCTCCGGCTGACCGGATAACGTCGAAGTATATGCCCATGATAACATTGAGGGCTGGCAATCCTTCGGGATGCGTGTTGATCTCATAAAAGTCGCCCACCGAAAGATTCTTCAGGGCACCCATAACATACTCCCAGTTGACGTAAGGGTGGTGCAGCTCCAGAAGCAGTTCCCGCGCCTTCTTGTGAACGCCGTAGTGACTTTCCACGGTGCGGAGGAGGACATCGTATTTGGAAGGGATCTCAACTGCTGCAGCAGTCGCTTTCAGATTCACCTGCAAGGCCGATGAGCGCAGGTTATTCACCTGTTCGTTCATGCTCTTGTTACCTCTCCGCTGTATCTTGGTAGGGTGGGCGTGCATATGGTAATGCTGATTGAAAATTTTTGCAAGAGCGGTGCCAGCCGGGCAGTGCTGTATCTTTGAGCCGTGAGCCTACGTTGTCGCTTCACGATCTCTGGAAACGGAGAATTACCTGGCGCACAATGACCGGATTCTGTTTCTCAGGTTCTCAAAACTGAATGGTTTGCGAAAAAACTCTGATCGGGGGATGTCCTCGATGTTGATGCCAATCTTCTTTATCTCTGCGACTTCGTAGCCGCTCATAAAAAGAAACGCTATATCGTCATCTATCTTGCGCATTTCAACAGCTGTGGTGAGTCCATCGGTTCCAGGAAGCATAACATCGATTAAAGCAACGCACACGTCCTTCGCATGCTCTCTGTATTGAGCCAGAGCCTCAGCACTGTTTGCGGCAGTAAAAATAGGATAACCTTCTCCGCTCAGCCATTCGCTTAAGACAAACATGAGCGAAGAGTCATCTTCTACAAGCAGTATCCCTGCGCTTGGCTTCATCGCTTTTGCGCTGCTTTAATCCTTAAACCTCGCTGGTTCTTCAGCGCACTGGCGGTATGATTCTTTGTAAGGCAGCGAATGGCGCTTGTCAAGAGCGGCAAGGGGCGAGGCATCTTTCGCGGCTAACTTCGTTGCCCATCGGTCCGTCCTTCCTCGACGTACCACCAGGTGCGCCGATACCCCTGTATTAGCCGGGTACCCGCGACGAATCAAAGGAACCGAACCAGATCCAACCATCACGCGGGTGGCAAATCCATCGAAATCTGCCTCGCCCCCCAGTGGCGTTCGCATATACTTGAATTACACCTCCGGCAGCCAGACGCGACTGTTACAGATTCGCGTTGTTCAAAATCTGAGCAATGAGCTGGTGCACCTGAAAAGAATTGATTTTCCTCGCAAGTCGATTATACTGGATGGAAAAATAGTTCTTCGCGAGGATGCGCGAAGGGGGGAGGGAAGGGATGAATAGAACCGTAGCAGTCGCAGTAGCACTTCTCTTGATTGCGGGTACTGCCTTGCCCTGCCTGTCGGCAGCACCCAAAGAGCTTGCGAAAGAGCGACCGGTGGGAAAGATAGAACCGGTAGCATTCTTTTATGGACCCATGCCGACTGGTGTCACTGTTTCATGCACGGGCCGCATGTTCGTGAACTTTCCTAAGTGGGGAGACAACATTGCGTACACCGTGGCCGAGGTAAGGAAGGGAAAGATTGTTCCTTACCCTGATCAGAAAATGAATACGTGTGAGAAGGGAAATCAGAAGGATTGCTTTGTCTCTGTGCAGAGCGTGGTAATCGATCCGAAGGACAGGTTATGGGTCCTGGACACGGGCAGCGTGGCCTTCGGCCCGACAAGCTTTGGCGGACCCAAGATCGTAGGCATTGATCTGGCAACGAACAAGGTTTTTAAAACCATCATCTTCCCTGAAGATATCGCCCTGAAGAATACGTATCTCAACGACGTCCGGTTCGACCTGAGAAAGGGAACGGAAGGGATGGCTTTCATCACGGATTCGGGAGGCAATGCAATCATCGTGGTGGACCTGGCCTCAGGAAAGAGCTGGAGACGCCTTGTCGACCACGAGACGACCAAGCCGGTGCCTGGCATGCTCGCCATTGTGGAAGGAAAGCCGCTTTTGCTCTATATTCCCAATCAGAAGCCGGTTCCCCTGCAGGTAGGCGCCGACGGCATTGCGATCAGCAGCGATGGCTCAAGACTTTACTACTCTCCTCTTACGTCGCGCCATCTCTACAGCGTCAGCGTTGATGCCTTGATCGATCAGTCGCTGCCTGATGGAAAAGTGGCCGAGACGGTGAAAGACCACGGGTGCAAAGGAGGAGCATCCGACGGCCTGGAGTCGGATGCCAAAGGTCGTGTCTATCTCACGGACTACGAGCATAATGCCATACACCGCATGCTGCCTGACGGCACGTTTGAAACCATAGCGCACGACTCGAGGATGCTCTGGCCAGACACGCTCTCTGTCGCTTACGACGGCTATCTCTATTTCACCGCAAACCAGATCGAGAGGCAGGCTGTCCATTGGGAAGGCAAAGACACACGACAGAAACCCTATACGGTCTTTAGAATCAAAATCGATGCAGAGCCTGTAGCATTGAAGTAAGGCGACAGACAAGGGGGGTGCCTTGATGAAGACGAACTCAGACCGAAGGAATTTTTTGAAAACCTCTGCAATCACGGGAGCGGCGTTGCTCGGCACGAGTTTTTCCAGCGGCATGGGGGGTCTTGCGTATGGAGCCGGCCGAAAGGAGATCAAACCGCGCGGAGAAAAAGTACCGGTGGCCGCAGAAGCAGACGTGGTTGTGATCGGAGGGGGGCCGGGAGGATTCGGCGCTGCCCTGAAAGCCGCGCGAATGGGCGCGAAGGCGGTTCTCGTAGATCGCTATGACGTGCCGGGAGGTGTCCACACGGTGGGGCTGCAGGGCGCGTACAACGAAGGTGTCGGAGGGATTCATACTGAGTTGATGCAGAGGCTGGTCAAAGAAGGTCACGTATACACTGCGACGGAAAAAGCATACCCTGATTTTGCAGGCAATCCGCTGTCGCATTATGATTGGAATCTCAAGCAAGGTAGTCCGCTTGCCCGAAGCACGTTCAATCCTGACACGGGCGGATCTGTAATGCTGGCGATGTTGCACGAGGCAAAAGTGACAACATTGTACAATACGACATTCGTTGATGTGATCGTGAAGAAGCGTGCCGGTGGTTCTGCGACAATTGAGGCTGCGCTCGTGAAAACCCTGACAGGTATGCAAGCGGTCAAGGGTAAGATTTTCATAGATGGATCAGGCACTGCTGAAGTGGCGGCGCGAGCTGGCGCTCCTTTTGTGCGGGGAGGAGGAGGGCAGCCCGAGACAGTAACGTGGGATGGAAAGAACCGCCCGCTTCCGGGAGGGCTGCTCTGGATAATGAGCGGCATAGATTTCGAAAAAGTTGCCGGATACCAGAAGAGCCAGAATGATCCTGCACTGAGCAAGCTCATTTCTGCTGCCCGTGAAGCCAGGGACATCCCGCCGGACCTATTCAGGCCGAGACTTGCGGGGACGTGCGTCTACGGCAACCTCTACATAGGTCATCCCACGCTTGATATGAGCCCTATCCAGGGACCGGGCACATTCATATTCTGGGAAAATGTTCCCTACGAATGGTCGCTCCATCTCGACGACAACATGGAGGACATGGTTCGTGGTCAGATAGCGATGAGAGAGTTTGTCGATGCAGAGGCGAGATTCCTGAAGAAGTACGTGCCGGGATTTGAAAACGCTTTCGTCACGAATATAAGCCATTACCTGGGCGTGCGCGATGGAAGGCATCCAAAAGGTGAATACATACTTTCTCTCGATGATGCTCTCAACAGCCGCAAGTTCCCCGATGCCGTCACAAAGCCTATGAAAAAGAGCTTCCACTGGGATTGCAGCAAGGTCCATGAATTTGAGGTTCCTTATCGCTGTTTCCTTCCCCAGAAGGTGAACAACCTCCTCTTGACAGGTGCGTCGCTCTCCTTCACCTACGACACAATCTTCATGGTCATGAGAAATTTCCCGTGGTGCACGCAGACAGGTGAGATTGCAGGGTTCGCCGCGGCTGAGTCGGTGAAGCAAGGAGTGACACCGAAAGAGTATAAGTGGCGCGAGCCTCTATTTTGAAGTCCGACGCATCTTTTGCGGCTAGCTTCGTTGCCCTTCGGCCCGTTCTACTTCGACGTGCCACCAGGTACGCCTGCGTAGCCCGTGCCTCGGAGCGCCTCGTTATGCATCAAAATGCGCCTCGCTCCAAAATTACTCATAGGCAGACTTGTGTGCTGCCTGTCAGGGTGCCCTTCATGGGTGCAAATGAAAATGGAGGAAGTTTCGCATGCAATATCTCCTGAAGTGCTTTGTACTGATCATGATATGGTTGGTTGTTCTTAGCACCCCTTTCGTGACAGCTGAAGGACGGGCGCAGGGGGCCTCGGATCTTGATGCGCAGGTGTCAAGATTTCTCAATGACAACCATGGCTCCTGGTCCTATTGGAATGTTCCTTATCAGGATGGAAAGATTCTCTATGATCTTGTTGTCAAGGGAGGCTTCAAGAATATTCTCGAAATAGGCACGTCGACAGGCCATTCTACCATATGGCTCGCCTGGGCTGCCTCAAAAACGGGCGGCACGGTGACTACCGTTGAGATCGATAAAGGGCGTCATGAAACAGCACGCAAGAACTTCAAAAAGGCGGGCGTTGAATCGTACATCGATGCGCGCCTTGGTGACGCGCACAAGGTCGTGCCCTCATTGAGGGGGCCGTTTGATTTCGTGTTCTGCGACGCAGACAAGGACTGGTATCTCCAGTATTTCAAGGACGTACGGCAGAAGATACCGCTCAATGGGTGCTTCACCGCGCACAATGTGCTGTGGAGCAGTGACAGAGACATCAAGAAATTCCTGGAGTATGCGAAACGGGATGCGCAATTCAGGACCACAATTGAGAGGGGGAGTGGGGAGGGGATTTCGATAAGCTGCCGCATATCAGAACCTTAAGCCGAGGCGTCTTTCGCGTCTAACATTGTCGACTTCGGGGATCGCACGATCCTCAACGTACCCCAAGGTACGCCTCCGGTCGGCGACCCCTCGTCTTCTCGTTATACATCGAAATCAGCCTCGGCTTAGATTGACCCACTGGACGTCCAGCAGTATCCAAACCGATTTCCGTTTGTTATGTCACACCGGCTAATTAACAGTATAGGAGTTGCTGGTATAATGGGAAAGGGGGTCTGCATTTCGCCACGCACAGGATAAGGGTACGGAAGGTTAAAACCGGTGTGCGTATACTGGATATACTTGCCGTTTTGGCAGAATATCCAGTATGAGATGAATTCTTGTGCATACGTAATTGTTACGCATGGAAACCAAAAGATTGCTCGCATGGTACTGGTATGATATAATGTCATACTATTATCGGGAGGACGAGAGAATGGCCAAAGAAAAGATAGCAATTACGCTGGATAAGGAATTCATCGGCGAACTAGATGGGCTAGTCAGAAGGCATGTCTATCAAAGTCGCAGCCAGGTCATCCAGGAAGCCGTCAGTGAAAAGCTCTTACGGCTGAAACGAAGCCGACTCGCGATCGAATGTGCCAAGCTTGACAAGGTTGCCGAGAGAGCCATGGCTGAGGAAGGACTGAATGAGGATGTGAGCCAATGGCCAGAATATTGAGGGGCGAGATCCGATGGGCGGACCTAAACCCGACAAGAGGCAGGGAGCAAGCCGGACTGCGCCCGGTTTTGATCCTCAGCCACGATATCTTTAATGAGCGGTCGGGAACGGTCATAGCTGTG
>DATKNH010000134.1 GCA_035541455.1 Syntrophorhabdales bacterium | reverse complement strand
GAGCCAGCGGAACAGGCGCCTGAGCTCGGCCCTGAGGATCGCGTCATTAGGGAGACCGCCGAAGAGCACCTCGATGGTGTCGATGGCCACGCGTTTCGCCTGTATCGAATCGATCGCGTGACCGAGACGGATAAAGAGGCCTTCGAGATCGTATTCGCCGGTCTCCTCAATCTCGGAACGTTCTATATAGACGTAATCGATGGCGAGCTTCTTCTTTTTGACGAGGCCGTCCAGGTCGAAACCGAGGGAGGCCACGTTTTTGGTAAGGTCTTCACTGGTCTCCTCGAAGGCCATGAAGACGCCGGGTTCATCGTACATGGTCGCGCCTTTGACGAGAAACTCCATGGCGAGCAGCGTCTTACCCGAGCCGGCAGATCCGGTGACGAGGGTGGGACGGCCTTTCGGCAGTCCGCCCTGGGTGAGTTCATCGAGACCAGTGATGCCGGTGGGGCACTTCTGGAGCTGGAATGGATGGGGGTGGGCTGTCGGTTTGGCCATCAGGAATACCTCCTGTGGTGAATGTAGGATAGGATAGCACTCAACCGTGCGGCCTGTCTTGTGCGGTCAGCAGCCGCAGCCGCCGCGCTCATGGCCGTGATGAAACTCGCCTGATGATCTCCTATTATTGCTCGTGCTGTTCCGCGTGTAAAGCAAAATCGGCTTGACGCTGCCAGATGTCCGAACAGGCGTGATCCCCCCTGACGGGAGCAGGGTCTCAGATAGAACCTGCAACCCTGCATAACGCGAAGCCAAGGCGCTCCTCGGCACAGTACGAGGGTGCGGTCGACCTCAACGGAGGCGCGATCGAAACAGCCAGCGGCTTCGCGTTCCGCTATCCCCTTGATGGACGTTGCGTGAGGTCTTTTATCAAAGATAATACCTATTTGCCAGTTTGCAAGTATCTCCCCAATCGCACATCTTATCCAGGCCCTTAGCCTGCTTAGGGACGGGCGCGAAGAATGCCGCTGGTAATCGCGATATCCGAGACGACTGAAACGTGAACGGCCGCCAACAGATGCCGCTTGCCTGTCATGGTGGCGATCCTATCCCTGCCGCTCTCAAATCTTCGGCTGTGGGTTTCCCCCTCCTGCAGCAGTCCAGTATTTGACCGTCTACAACAACGGTAGGAACGGACGTGACGCCATATTCCCTGGCTTTGTCCATTCCGCCCTCCTTCAAGTTATAGACGCTAACATCACAACTCGAAGAGGACACTTCGTTCACGAGGCTCACGGTCTCGTCGCAGAGCGGTCAACCAGCCACAAATACTTCTATCTTCCTTTTACTTGCCATTCTCGTGCTCCTCCAAATTGGCAAAGACTTACACGTCAAGCTCTCTGAGCCAATCTTCCAGTTGCTTCTTTATCGCATCTCTCACCCTCCTGGTCTGCTCCAGCTTTTCCTCGCGGGTGCCCGTAAAGGATGACGGGTCGGCGAAACTCCAATGAAGCTTCTTTGCTGATCCGGGAAACATGGGACACATCTCAGCACTCGCTTGATCGCACACGGTTATGACGTATGAAAATACCTCTCCGTTCTCGTAGAAATCGAATACACTCTTTGTTTTGTTCTGAGATATGTCAATGCTCACCTCCCGCATCACCTCGACGACAAGCGGATTGAGTACCCCGGGTTCGATGCCCGCGCTCACTGCTTCAAACTGCTCACCCCCCAGAGACCTCAAGAAGGCCTCGGCCATCTGGCTCCGGGCGCTGTTATGGACGCACACAAACAAAACCTTGGTCTTGTCCACAGCTTTTCCTCCCGTCATTCTTCACAGCTATAATAGCAGACCCCAACGGGTGTCTCTACCGTATAAGGGAAATACTTTCTCTTAAACCAGAGCGAGAGGTGCACGAGGTTAATCAATACAGGCACCTCGACCAGAGGCCCTATCACCGCGGCAAAGGCCTGGCCTGAATTGATGCCGAAGACCGCCACGGCTACTGCTATGGCAAGCTCGAAGTTGTTCGATGCGGCGGTAAAGGAAAGCGTTGCAGCCTGACCGTAATGGGCCTTCACCTTCGCGCTCATGAAGAATGAAACAAGGAACATGATGACGAAGTAGAGCAGAAGCGGTATGGCGATCCTTAGTACGTCGAGGGGTATCTTGACGATATACTCACCCTTCAGGGAGAACATGACAAGAATCGTAAAGAGGAGGGCAACCAACGTGAGCGGACTGATCTTCGGGATGAACCTCTCATGATACCAGGTCCTGTCTTTGATGGTGATCAGGACTGCCCGAGTAAGGACTCCGGCGATAAAGGGAATGCCCAGGTAGATGAAGACACTCTTTGCGATCTGGCCTATAGTGATGTTGACGAGTACGCCCTTAAAGCCGAGCATGGGCAGAAGCACAGTGATGAAGACATAGGCGTAGACAGAAAAAAAGAGCACCTGAAAAATGGAATTGAAGGCGACAAGGCCGGCGCAGTATTCCCTGTCTCCCTCCGCAAGGTCATTCCAGACGATCACCATGGCGATGCAGCGGGCAAGGCCGATCAGGATAAGACCGATCATGTAGTCTGGGTAGCCCCGCAGGAAGAGGATGGCAAGAACAAACATGAGAACCGGGCCGACGACCCAGTTCTGCACGAGAGAGAGGGCGAGGACCTTCACGTTCTTGAACACCTCACCCAGCTCCTCATAGCGTACTTTTGCGAGAGGCGGGTACATCATGAGGATGAGGCCTATGGCTATGGGGACGTTGGTGGTTCCGCTTTGGAATTGATTCCAGAAACCGACCACACCGGGGAAGAGGTAACCCCACCCGATTCCGACAAGCATACCGAGGAAGATCCACAGGGTGAGGAACCGGTCGAGAAAGGAAAGGTTTCGTACCTCACGATCCATCTTCACGCCCTCGCACAGCACCCTGCCGGGGCGTCGGGAAGTTCGTCGGCTCTCGACGCGATGAACGCTTGCAACCGCCGGCGATCGGTCGCAATGTCCTTTTCCCTGACCCGCTCCGCGATGGAGAGAAAGAGGAGTCGTTTGAACAGATCCGACTCATTGAGGCGGTAATGCATCCACTTGCCCTCCCGCCTGTCCTTCACGAGACCCGCCTCCTTGAGCGCCTTAAGATGGAACGAAATCTTCGGCTGCGACATGTCGACGGCAGCTACCAGGTGACATACACACAACTCGCCGTTCTCCAGGAGCTTTACGATCCTCAGCCGCGTTTCATCTGACAACGCCTTGAACAGCGTGAGAAGCTCATTCATGCTATCCTCCAGTCATATCAACAATATTTAATATTAATAGCTCATATCTGCATATAAGTCAACATATTTTCGTAGCAATGCTTAATTGTATTTTGATATGATTCTCTTGACAAGAAGCCCTCGAAGTGTATATTATTAGGTCTATGGAACTTCTTCCTCTGTTGAACACCGTCGCCTCCGAACCCTGCTGAGGCCCCTCCGAGAAGCGGGGTCCGGTCAGGCCCCCTCGCCTCGATCAACCTTTTGTGACCGGTTCGCTGCAGACCGCTGTCGGTCCGGTCCCTCGCGCTTCGCACGTTTTTGGTCGTGCGGAGCGGATCGGCGCCTTTAAGGCACGATGGGGAATAGGGCGGATGAACTACCGGGTGGATGCAGGCCTCTACGCACTAGGAGAGCCAGACGCAGAATCCCCGGTTTTCGTTACCGCAAACTACAAGCTGACGTTTGATCTCTTCCGAAGAGCCGTATCTTCTGTAGATTCCCTCCGAGCGGCGCCGCTCGGAGGGAATCTACCTAGCGAACACGGCGAGCGAGAGGGGGAGGCTCCGACGGCTTTGCCGGTGGAGGGGGCGACGCGAGCCCCAGAGATAGACGGATGGATCCTCGTCCTTGACACGCTGGGGATCAACGTCTGGTGCGCCGCTGGGAAGGGCACGTTCGGAACCGATGAACTGGTTGAGCGGATAGCATCGAGCCGCCTTGCCAGCATAGTATCCCACCGCAAGCTCATAGTCCCTCAACTGGGAGCTCCGGGCATCGCGGCGCATGACGTGAAGAGGCGTTCCGGCTTTCAGGTCGTGTACGGCCCGGTTCGTGCCGAGGACCTGCCTGCGTTCCTTACACGGAGCCTCAAGGCAGAAGGGCGGATGAGGACAAAAGACTTCGGGTTCAGGGAGAGGCTGGCACTTGTTCCCATGGAGGTCGTACCGGCGCTAAAGGTAGCCTTGCCCGCTGCCGCAGGACTTTTTCTCCTCTCGTTTCTTGCTGCCGGGTTCTCCCTATCGAGAGCGCTTGACTCGCTCTTGATCCCCCTCATTGCGATAGGAACATCGATACTCGTGGGGGCAGTCTTCACCCCACTTCTTCTGCCGTGGCTTCCCGGTAGAGCTTTTTCGGTAAAAGGGTCTATTCTGGGTCTCCTGTCGGGCTTGTTGGTCACTTCGCTCCTTTCTGTGGGGCATAGCGTGAGCAGCATGGGAGCGGTTGCTCTTCTGACGCTGGTTTCCGCCATGGCCGCGTACCTTGCGATGAACTTCACGGGCTCCTCCACGGTCACCTCACTCTCGGGAGTCAGGAAGGAGATGCGCATTGCGCTTCCCCTTCAGATCGGAGGGACTGCCGCCGGTCTCGTCCTATGGGTCATCGCTCTAATGGGAGGATGAACCGGATGCGATCCATGCTGTACCTCAAAGACGTCGTTACCCTTGCCTACAGTCCGGAGACCTGCACCGGGTGTGGAACCTGTCTTCAGGTCTGTTCCCGCGAAGTACTTCGGCGATCGAACGGAAAGATCGAGATTGCGTTACGCGATGCGTGCATCGAATGCGGAGCCTGTCAGCGCAACTGTCCACAGGGTGCATTGACCGTGAAGGCGGGCGTGGGATGTGCCTCGGCGATTATGAACCAGATGCTCGGGCGAAAAGCAGCCTGTTGCGGAGTTGATGAGAACTGCCTTTCCTGATGTGATCTTCTGTTCTCCAGATTAAGGATGATTACCAAAAAGAAGCAGGATAAGATCATTTAGACAGTTGCAGAATCCTATACGCACCTCTTCCAACCAGCATGAAAACGATTGTTCCAACTATCAGATCAGGCAGCTTGGAAGCTGTCAGACACACAAGGACACCCGCCACGATAACGCCGAGGTTCACGATAACGTCTGTGGACGTGAAGATCCTGCTTGCCTGCATATGGGCTTCCTTGCTCTTCGACTTCTGTAGCAGATAGAGGCAGATCGCGTTACCGGTGAGAGCGAGCAAGGAGATGATGATCATCAGGCGATAGTCTGGCGTCTCGCCATGCCCCAGAAAACGTCTGATAACCTCCGCGAATCCCAGAAGGGCCAACGCCAGCTGGAAATAACCAGCTGCTCCGGCAATATTTTTTTTCCGTGAGACCGTGCCACCGACAGCAAACAGCGATAGCGCGTAGACAATGCTGTCCGCCAGCATATCCAGGCTATCAGCGACAAGGCCCATTGACCCGGCCAAGAAGCCGGTCAGCATCTCAAGAGCAAAGAAAAAGAAATTGATCGCAAGGACTTGCCAGAGAACGCGGCTTTCCTGACGGCATGCCTTGTCTGCGCTTACCGGATCTACCGGTTCAGAGGAAAGCAGCTTTGCATCAAACTTGAGACTTTCGAGGGCGTCGAGGAGAATATCGTAGCCGCCCGTGTGGCACACCTGAAGCGTCCGTGCTGGCAGGTCAAATTCCAGGGATTGAATAGTAGTGAGTTCCTCCAATTTCATCCGTATCATTCGTTCTTCCGAAGGACAATCCATTTTTGATATGTTGAAGGTCGTTTTGAGCATAACGTTACTTCACTCTTTTTTTACATCGGCTCTCCTGTCAGTCGATTATACACGATGACCGAGAATAAACTCCACCGACCGGAGTATCGGAGCATCGAATGCCAGTCGTGCAGTTGCGTGTCGGTAGCAAAAGCGAGAAACGCCAATACAGTAATGTTTGAAAACGAGCATTCAAATTTTGAATAGGCAAGAACAGTTGCGCCGTGAAGCTGCAACTCTGTAGGACGATAGGTCGAGGAACGAGCTTTCCTGCATGTAGATCTCAAAACGGATACCGGGTGCCATTTGGGCTCTCGGAAAGGACTTTCGACATTACGTTGGACTTATGGACATTGTTTCTAACAATGCTTTGGCTTAAGCCATCACGTTGCGCCTTTCAGTCAACTATATTTATTTTCTCCTCTCCGGATCAAAAGGTTTTTGATGTACCAACATCGAGAACATCACTCTGATCAGCTTGTGCGCAGTGGCCAGGACGGCTTTCTTGTAGATGAGTCCTTCTTCTCTTCTTTTGAA
>DATKNH010000133.1 GCA_035541455.1 Syntrophorhabdales bacterium | reverse complement strand
GTTACCGAGGCTAAGGCCGCTATCTGCCTCGCGCAGGAGGGCGGCATTGGCATAATTCACCGCAATATGGGTGTGCGCGAGCAGGTTCAAGAGGTGGAAAAAGTTAAGAAATCAGAGAGCGGGATGATCATCGATCCCATCGTGATCTCGCCGGATCAGAAGATAAAAGATGCGCTGAAACTGATGGCCAGCTACAGGATATCCGGCATTCCTGTCACCAAGGGCAAGAGACTCGTGGGCATCCTGACCAACAGGGACCTGAGGTTCGAGACGAACCTCGATCGGAGAGTTGACGAGGTCATGACCAAAGAACACTTGGTCACGGTTGAGGAAGGCATCGGCCTCGAGGAATCAAAGAAGATCCTGCATGCGCACAAAATTGAAAAGCTGCTCGTCGTTGACAAAGAGTTCAACCTCAGGGGCCTTATCACGATCAAAGACATAGAAAAAGTCAGGAAGTACCCACTGGCGGCAAAAGATGCGCGGGGTCGTCTGCGCGTCGGCGCAGCAGTGGGCGTGGGACCGGACAGGGAGGAGAGAATAGACCTGCTCCTGAAGGCCGGGTGTGATTGCATCGTGATCGACACGGCGCACGGTCACTCAAGAAACGTCGTCGAAGCGATCGAGGAGAGCAAACGCAACTTCAAAGATATCCAGCTCATTGCCGGTAACATCGCCACAGAAGAGGGCGCACAAGCCCTGGTAAGGGCCGGTTGTGACGCGATCAAGATTGGCGTGGGACCGGGCTCCATATGCACCACCCGAATTGTTGCAGGAGTGGGCGTACCCCAGATGACCGCCATATTTGCAGCCCATAAGGTGGCAAAGAAGCAGGGCATACCTGTGATCGCTGATGGAGGGATAAAATTCTCAGGCGACATCACAAAGGCCCTGGCAGGTGGTGCAGATGCGGTGATGATCGGAAATCTTTTCGCGGGGACTGATGAGGCACCGGGTGAAATGGTGATCTACCAGGGGCGGACCTACAAGGTTTACCGGGGTATGGGCTCTCTTGACGCCATGAGAGAGGGCAAGTCGAGAGACCGGTATGGCATATCCGATGACGAGCCTGAATCAAAGCTCGTTCCCGAAGGCATCGAAGGACGTGTGCCCTACAGAGGATCCCTCTTTTTTTCAGTGCAGCAATTGGTGGGTGGGGTCAAGGCAGGCATGGGATACCTCGGGTGCCGGACGCTCAAACAACTGAGGGAGAATGCCAGGTTTCTCCGCATAACCGCTTCAGGCCTGAGAGAAAGTCACGTCCACGACGTTATCATCACAAAGGAAGCTCCAAACTACCGCATCGAGTGACATGGATTATCACAAAGAACTAGTCTGTATTCTTGATTTCGGATCGCAATATACACAGTTGATCGCGCGAAAGGTGCGGGAACTGGGCGTCTACTGCGAGATATACCCCTACAACATCGATTTTGAAAAGATACGGGCGCTGAAACCCAAAGGGATCATACTGTCCGGCGGTCCGGCAAGCGTAACCGACGCCGACGCGCCTGTGTGTGACATTGATATTTTTTCTTTGGGCGTGCCAATGCTCGGTATCTGCTACGGCGTTCAGTTGATTGCGAAGCTGCACGAGGGAGAAGTCCAACGTTCTGAGAAAAGAGAGTACGGCCGTGCTCACCTTTTCTTCGACCGGAATGATCTCCTCTTTGACGGGCTGGCCGATGGGGAACAGATCTGGATGAGCCACGGGGACAGCATCGTAAAACTTCCTCACGGGTACATGGCCCTTGCTCATTCGGAGAATTCTCCATACGCCGCAATCAAAGACGAAGAGGGACGGATTTACGGTCTCCAGTTTCATCCCGAAGTCCATCACACGCCCAAAGGCAAGCTGATCCTCAAGAATTTCCTGTACAGGGTTTGCAAAGTCGAAGGTCTTTTTTCTGCTAAGTCGTTTATCAAGATGGTCACGAGCCAGGTCGCGGAGGAAGTGGGCGGCAAAAAGGTAATCTGCGCCCTGAGTGGTGGCGTCGATTCATCAGTTGTGGCAACCCTTATACACAGGGCGATCGGGCAACAGCTTACCTGCGTGTTTGTCGATAACGGCGTGTTGCGGAAGAATGAGGCAGCCGAGGTACTCGAGATCTTCAAGGACAGGCTACACCTGAACATAAGACACGTCGATGCCAGGGACGCATTCTTGAACGCACTGGCCGGTGTAAAAGATCCGGAAAAGAAAAGGAAGATCATCGGTAGACTCTTCATCAAGATCTTCGAAGAGGAAGCGGGACGCATTCCCGATGCATCCTATCTTGCGCAGGGAACACTCTACCCTGATGTGATAGAAAGCGTCTCCTTCAAGGGACCATCGGCCACAATCAAAAGCCATCACAATGTCGGCGGACTGCCGAAGAGGATGACGCTGAAATTGATCGAACCCCTAAGGGAGCTTTTCAAGGATGAAGTACGCGTGGTGGGAAAAGCCCTGGGCATGCCCGACAACATCGTGCACAGACAGCCCTTCCCGGGACCGGGCCTGGCGATCAGGATTATCGGGGAGGTCACTCCTGAAAGAGTCAGGATGCTGCAGGAGGCCGATCACATTATCAGGGAAGAGATCGAGCGCAAAAAAAGCTTCAGACACATATGGCAATCTTTTGCTATACTGATACCGATCAAGACAGTCGGTGTCATGGGTGACGAGCGAACCTACGCCCACGTCATAGCCTTGCGAATAGTGGAGAGTGAAGACGGCATGACAGCAGATTGGGCGCGGGTGCCCTATGAAGTGCTTGATGTGATATCGAGGCGCGTCATCAACGAAGTGCCCGGGGTCAACCGGGTTGTGCTCGACATCTCATCAAAACCCCCGAGCACCATTGAATGGGAGTAAAATGGAGGGGGCAACGCGAGCCCCAACGATAGCATGAAGGAATTCGTCCACCTCCACGTCCACACCCAGTACAGCCTTCTCGACGGCGCCATACGTTTCGAGCCCCTTTTCAAAACAGCAAAATCGTACGGTATGCCTGCCTGCGCTATCACCGATCACGGGAACATGTTCGGGGCGATCGATTTCTATACGTCTGCCCGGGATGCGGGCTTGAAGCCGATTATCGGCTGCGAAGTTTACATTGCCCCGAAGTCCAGGCTGGATAAGAAAACAGCGCGGGGAGAGGATAACGCGTACCACCTGATCCTTCTCGCCCTCGACGTAACGGGTTACAGAAACCTTGTCAAAATGGTAAGCCACGCCCACCTGGAAGGCTTCTACTATGTACCCAGAATAGACCAAGAACTTCTCGTCGCACATAATGAGGGACTTCTTTGCCTCACTGCCTGCATTAAAGGGCGGATACCGCAGATGATCCTGCGTGACGACCAGAAAGCTTTGGCCTCCGCTGTCGATGATTACCTGTCCATCTTCGGCGATCGTCTCTATTTCGAAGTCCAGGACAATGGCATACCGGAACAGAAAAAGGTGAACGAGGGGCTCATCGAACTTTCGAAGAAGTATAATGTACCACTCGTCGCTACGAACGATTGCCACTATCTGAAAAGGGAGGAGGCAAAGGCTCACGAACTGCTTCTCTGCATCCAGACGGGCAAGACGCTCAGTGACAAAGACAGGCTCAGCTTTTCCAGCGATCACTTCTATTTCAAATCGGGCGATGAAATGGATCGCTCTTTTTCTCAGTATCCCGAGGTGCTCACGAATACCCTGCGCATAGCTGAAATGTGCAACGTGAAGATGGAGTCGGGGACCTACCACTTTCCGGAATTCAAACTGCCGTCGAACGAGAGCCTCGCTGAGCACTTTGAGAACCTCTGCCGTCAGGGATTTGAGAAGAAGATCAGTTATATTGCAACCACCTACCCTGCTTTCACGGAAGATCTGGCGACCAGGTATCAGGAAAGGCTCAATTACGAACTGAAAGTAATCAAGGAAACCGGCTTTGCAGGCTACTTCCTCATAGTGTCTGATTTTATAGGTTTTGCAAAGTCGCAGGACATCCCTGTTGGCCCCGGGAGGGGCTCAGCCGCCGGAAGTCTTGTCGCGTACTGTCTCGGCATTACCAATATTGATCCGATCAAATACGACCTTATATTCGAAAGGTTTCTCAACCCGGAACGGATCAGCATGCCCGATATCGATGTGGATTTCTGCATTGAGGGAAGGGAACGTGTCATCCAGTATGTGACCGAGCGCTACGGGAAGGAAAACGTTGCGCAGATCATCACCTTTGGTACCATGAAGTCACGAGCTGCCGTCAGGGATGTGGGGAGGGCTCTGGGCTTTCCCTACGCTGACGTCGACCGTATCGCCAAGCTTATCCCTGCAGCTCTGGACATGAGCATAGAACAGGCGCTCCATGACGAGCCGCGTCTGAAAGAGATGTGCGAGAAAGATCCGTCAGTCGCGGAGCTGATCGACAACGCAATGGTCCTGGAAGGATTAGCGCGCCATGCGTCCACGCATGCTGCCGGTATCGTGATTTCGAATAAACCCCTTGTGGAACATCTACCACTCCACCGCGGGACCAAGGGTGAGACGGTTACCCAGTATCCGATGAAGTCCATAGAAAAGATAGGACTCATCAAGTTCGATCTCCTGGGACTGAAAACCCTCACCATCATAGATAATGTTATCAAAACGCTGAAGTCGCAAGGAATCTCCCTGGACATAGCCAACTTACCGCTGGATGATCCAGGAACGTACGAGCTTCTTTCGTCGGGTAATACATCAGGTATATTCCAGCTTGAAAGCAGGGGTATGCGCGATCTGCTTATCAAACTCAAACCCTCCAAGTTTGAGGATATCATAGCCCTCATCGCGCTCTATCGGCCGGGGCCCTTGACCAGCGGCATGATGGAGCAGTTTATAAAGAGAAAGAATAACCCTGCCCTCATCAAGTACGAAACAGAACTCCTGGAAGAGGTCCTGAAGGATACGTACGGCGTTATTGTCTATCAGGAACAGATCATGAAGATAGCTTCACGTCTTGCGGGTTTCTCGCAGAGCGAGGCAGATGCTTTGCGCAAGGCTATCAGCAAGAAAGTGCCTGAGCAGCTCGAGAGCTACCGTGAGCAGTTCGTCCATGGCTCTGCAGGAAACGGCGTGAAACCGGATATTGCCGCGCGGATATACGACGTAATTCTTCAGTTCGGCCAGTATGGTTTTAATAAATCACACAGCGCTGCCTATGCACTGGTAGCCTACCAGACAGCGTATCTGAAGACCCATCACTACCTTCCTTTCATGGCTGCGATACTTACCAATGAGGTAAACGATACGGACAGCCTGATACGCTATGTTGCAGAGTGCAGGGAGAGCGGCGCAACAATACTGCCTCCCGATGTGAATGAAAGCGATAAAGCGTTTACGATAGTTGATAACAAGATCCGCTTCGGTCTTTCCGGTGTCAAGAATGTTGGCGATGCAGCGCTCGACAGCATTCTCCACGTCAGGCGGGAGTCCGGCCCCTTCACCTCTTTGCTCCATTTCTGCAGCCTTGTTGATTCGCGGAAAGTAAACAAGAAGGTGGTTGAAAGCCTCATCAAGGCAGGCTCATTTGACAGCATGGGCCTCAATCGCGCTCACCTTTACGCCATGGTTCGCGACAGATGGGACAAGCTGCAAAAGAAGAACGGGAGTAATCTCCTCCAGATGGATATGTTTGGCTCCTCAGCCAGTGCGCTGGAGCCGGATGAACCCATGTCTACGGGAGAAGAGCTCCCTCATGAGGAGATACTTCGCGGCGAAAAGGAAGCTCTCGGTTTTTATTTCAGCCAGCACCCTCTGGCTACCCTCTCCGCGGAAATCAGTCGCATTACACCCTACGACACTGCCAGCATAAAAGAGAGCGATCTCCTGGATGACGTGACGATCGTGGGTATCGTCAACGGCTACAGGGAGATCACTACAAAAAGGGGCGACCGGATGGCCTCTATTATGCTGGAGGACACAAAAGGTATCGTGGAAGCTATCGTCTTCCCGGACCTTCTTTCCAAACATATCCTCCTGCTCAAAGGCGACGAGCCCTTGGTGATCTCAGGATCGGTCGAAAGGCTCGAGGATGGTACCACCAAGATACGCGCAAAGCAGATCGCGCCCCTCAAGGATAATCTCGCCGAGATGCGCAAAACAGTTAAAGTGGTAATTAATTGCCAGGTATTCAAGAAGCAGGAACTGAAGAAACTGAAGGATGTCCTCCATAGTATCAGGGGGGATTCCAAAGTGGTGCTGGAATTCTATTTGGGCTCGGAAAGCAAGCCGCTCTCCCTTGCAGAGATGAGGATCGATGCATCGAAACTCGACATAGTGACCAAGCAGTTTAGCCAGGGAGTCGCTGTAGAGGTGCTCGGATGAGGCATTATCTCGACTTTGAGAAGCAGCTTGAACCATTGGAACGAAGGATCGAAGAAATAAAGAAGTTTCACGATGTCTTTGACCCGCACTATGCAAGAGAGCTAGCCTCCCTCGAGAAAAGGTTACCTAAGATCGAGCGGGAGATTTACAGCAATATGACAAACTGGCAGCGCTCCCAGCTCTCACGCCACCTGAGCAGGCCACACACGCTGGACTATATCCACCATCTTTGCACTGACTTTGTCGAGTTGCATGGTGACAGGAAATTCAAAGACGACCCTGCCATAGTGGGAGGGCCTGCGCGCTTCAGTGACACCAATGTCTTCGTCATCGGCCACCAAAAGGGGAAAGATGTCAGAGGTATGGCTGAGCGCAATTTCGGCATGGCAAATCCTGAAGGCTACCGCAAAGCCATGCGACTGATGCAGCTCGCGGACAGATGGCAAAAGCCTCTTATTACCTTCATAGATACTCCCGGTGCATTTCCAGGCGTCGGCGCCGAGGAGAGAGGCCAGGCAGAAACCATAGCCTCGTCTATCTATTTGATGTTCACCCTGTCGATACCGGTTATCGTCGTTGTCATCGGCGAAGGCGGAAGCGGCGGAGCACTGGCAATCGCCGTGGGGGACCGGATCCTGATGCTTGAGAATGCTACGTATTCTGTGATTTCTCCTGAAGGGTGCGCAGCAATTCTGTGGAGAGACGGCTCAAAAGGGGCTCTCGCGGCTGACGCGCTCAAGCCTACGGCGCAGGAGCTGCTCAAGCTGAAAGTAATCGATGCGATCGTGAGAGAGCCGTTCGGTGGAGCTCACCGCTCGTGGGATGAGACGTTTGCCAGCACGAGAGCACTTCTTGACAAGTATTTGAAAGAACTGGCCGACATACCTCGTGAGACCCTGCGGCAGCAGCGATACGAAAAATTTAGAAATATGGGTGTGTTCGAGGAGAAGTAGTACTTTCCCCTCTCTGTTTTTGTGCTTACCTGTTCTGCGTCTTCTCTTTATCTATCTTTTCCATCTTCACTTTTGCAATCCTGCGTCTGTGGATGCCGACAACAGTGAAACGATATCCGTCATGGTAGACGATCTCCCCTCCCCTGGCTATGCCCTGGAGTTGGGAGAGCACAAAGCCGCCAAGCGTCTCGTAATCGGCCGACTCCGGGAGTTCCAGGCCGAGATCATTGTTTAGATCCCTTATGTTGTACGAGGCGTCGATGAGCGTAGCCCCATCGGGAAGATTCACGATGCGCACGTCAGTGTCTGTCTCGTCCATGATCTCCCCGAAAATCTCCTCCATGATGTCCTCAAGGGAGACTATGCCCACGGTGGTTCCGTACTCATCAACCACCACCGCTAAATGAACCCTTCTTCTCTGCATATCCTTGAGCAGCGCGCTCACCTTCATCGTGTCGGGAACGAAGTAAGGTTTTCTCAGCACCTTGTTGAGGTCAAAGGGTGTGTTTGACCATATAAACTTTGCCATATCTTTGTGGTAGACAATCCCCTGGATGTTATCCAGTTGGTCCTTGTAAGCGGGATATCGTGAAAACTCGTTATCGACAACATACTTTAGAATCTCCTCCTTGCTCTGGTCCATGTCGATTGCGTAGATGTTAGGCCTCGGCACCATGATCTCTTTCACTGACCTGTCCACAAAGTTGAAGACTCCATGTATCAGCTCTTCTTCTGTTCTGCCGAATACCCCCTTTGTCCTCCCCTCTTCGAGCAGGAGTTTGATTTCATCTTCGGTCACAGGTTCATCCAGTTGCCTGAGATGAAGAAGTCGCATTATGACTGAAGAGGAAACATTGAGCAAGCGGACCGGAAGAAAAAGTACTCTCGAGAGGAAGTCGAACATCGGCGCGATGGTGATGGCCACCTTCTCGCGGTAGTTGATGCCTATATGCTTGGGAACAAGTTCACCGAGAACGAGAAGCAGGTACGTGAGACAGAGAACCACAATGATAAGAGAAACGGACTCTGAAAACCTGCCGACATAAGGGAGCTCTTTGATCACCGGATTGAGGAAATGGATAGAGACTACACCTGCAAGAGCAGATGCGAGCGTACCAAAGACAGTAATGCCGATCTGCACGGTCGGGAGAAATTTCTCCGGATTCTCGCGCATCTGCAGAAGAACTTCCGCCCTTTTGTCTTTCTCCTCCTTGATCATATCCTTGATCTTGCTCTTGCGCGAGGATACGATGCCGAACTCTCCGGCTGAAAAGATGCCGTTCAGGAGCACCAGGGCGATGATCACGATGATGGAGAGGCTGAGACTGTCCATAGAGGATGGGGACGAAGCCCCACTACTTGCGAATCCTGGTCACTTGGACCCGGGCGACCTCTTGGAGTGTTCCTTCACCTGATGCATAAAGGCTTCCAAGCGGGTCGTGATGTTGGTTAACCCCTGTCCGTCGTAGGCAACGTTGAGAACAGGGACGCCGTACTTGTTCTGTATGAGTTTCATGAGCGCGTTGGAAATAGTCCCCGGCATGCAGGTAAACGGCATGGCATTGATGATGCCGGAAGCTCCTTTATGTATGAAATCGATGCTCTTTCCAACACTGAGAATGGCTTCTCCTTCGAAGCTCTCATCTATGTAAGGACTCGCGTCGTGAATGACCTGCCGGATCGAGGGTTCATGCCCGTAGCGCAGATACTCCGAGAAGATCTCCTCCATGCGGTGTTCATCCTTCCGCTGGATATGTTCGGTGAGTACCATGGTGACCAGGTCGGAAAAACTTCTCTTTTGAGCGCTCCTTTTTCTGCCCATGTAATTCACGTAATTTATCCATTCGGTGATTGGTGCAAGCCAGGCCTCTCCGCCGAACTCCTCCACCTTTTTGATCAGGTTGTCGTTGCTGAAGCGGTTTGACCTGATGTAAATTTCTCCCACGATACCGACAATCGGTTTTTTTTCGTTCGTGGTGGGAATCGCAAGAAAGCGCTTCACCGCATGTTCGAGAACTCCAAAGACACCATTATTCTTGCTTCCGATCGCCTCCGATACCGCTTGCAGCATCTCATTATATACCTGCTGCGTCTCGCCTGAATTTTTCTCATACGGTCGGACGCTGTGCAGCATTTTCTGGAGCATATCGGTTGAAACAATTGCCCTCCAACCCAGCCGGGAGAACTTGCCGCCGACTATATTAAGCTCCTTGTAGAGCTTCTCGTCCTGGTTGGGCGCGTAAATGGGGACGTTCTCGAATCCCTGTTCGTCGAGCACCAACCTGTGGAGTCGATGGTACTGGCCAAAGCGGCAAGGGCCTCTGCCGGACGGCATGAAAAAGGCGCTCCCTGCCGGATCAAACCCCTTCTTCTTCGCAGTTTTCAACATATCACCCGTAGTCAGAATGCAGGGATAGCACTCTTTTCCGATGGTGAGTTTGCGTCCGATCTGTACTGTCTCGTCGTCAGATTCCTCCATGACCTCTGCCTCGGCTCCGCACGCACGGAAAGCGCTGACAAATGGGATAGAATGATCCGACATGTACGGCACGTAGATCTTGCGAACCTTCTTGCCGACATAAAAGACCGGTGCCGATTTTTCCTTCACTGCCATATCCTGCCTGGCGTTCTTGATGCTGTCGAAGAAAGCTTCCAGACGCGTTATGGCACCTGCGTCACCGCTGTGTTCATCGATCTCCAGTTGCAGAAAAGGCTTGCCCTCCATTATCTTCTTGAAGAAATGCGTGATAAAAGAGTCGGGGCCGCATCCGAAGTTTGTGATGTAGATAGCAAAAAGGTTGGGATGTGACCGGACGATCTTTGCAGCCCTGAGAATCTTTTGTCCGTATGCCCAGTACATCTCCCTGAGATCTTCGTCTTCGGGGACATCCGCCAGAGGCAGCATGTCCAGAGGTATTGCAGGAACTCCCAGATCGAGGAGTTTCTTGTGGACGTTGAGGTTTGCCCCCGGGTCCATGGCATTATACGGCCTTCCTATGACAACCATCACTTTCTCGTCGGATTTGATCCGGGAGAGGAACTCAGTGCCTGCATTCAGGCATTCACCGTAGAAGAGTTCCTGGACCGAATTGGCGATGGTGAACGCCCGCTCTACCTCTTTTTTTGATCTCCCGAGGGATTTCCCGAACGAGACCAGGTTCTTGAGCATGATCTCCCTGCCCTGGCCGAAGCGCACGATGGGCGACTCCAGCTTCACGCCCAGGTCTTCAAAGTCGATCGAGCCTTTGACCGTGTATGGAAGCGACTGAGCGTAGGGGCAGGCGAAGTTTACTTCCACCCCGCCGGACGGCTTTTTCATATCGATAACGCTTGGTATAAAGATTCTCTTGACGCCCTTGCCCACAAGGTTGAGGATATGGCCGTGCGCCAGCTTGATGGGGAAACATGACTCGACAATGATATTCTCGACGCCTTCCTTCACCACCTTCTTGTTTGTAGCGTCAGAGAGCACAACTGAAAAACCCAGCTCACTCAAAAAGGATTTCCAGAAAGGAAGGAGTTCATGCATGTTGAGTATTCTGGGAATGCCTATGGGCTCGCCTCGGCCCTGGACTGTCGGTGTGTACTCTTTATAGAGACCCTCTTCCCTCACCTTGAACAGGTCTGCGACAGCCTTCTTCTGTACCTTTCTCACCACATCATATTTTTCACACCTGCTGCCATAATAGAGAGGCGTCTCTCCCTCACACGTCACCTTTCTGATTTCGCAGAGGTTTTCGCACCCCTTGCATTCGAAGGTGTCAACTTCGTACTGACGCTTGCTCAGGTCAAAACCTTTAAACGCGCTCTTCTCCCATGTCCTTTCCTTCATTGCCAGAATTGCGACGCCTATAGCCCCTGTAACATCGTGATGGGATGGTACAGTGATCGGCTTCCCGACAATTCTTTCAAATGCGGCTACAACGCCTTTGTTGAATGCGGTTCCGCCTTGGAAGAAGATCCTGTTGCCGACTCTGCGGTCGCCTACCACCTTATTCAGGTAATTGAGCACTATGGAGTAGCAAAGGCCTCCCGCTATATCTTCGATGTCTGCACCGGCCTGCTGGTGGTGAATCACGTCTGATTCGATAAAGACGGTACAACGCTCACCCATCTTGATCGGCGTGGAGGATTTAAGGGCCAAGTTCGCAAACTCTTCCTTGATGGAGACACCGAGCCGTTCCGCCTGTTCCTCAAGGAATGAGCCTGTGCCGGCTGCGCACGCCTTGTTCATTTCGAAATCGGTGATGACCCCGTCATCGATGCTGATGTATTTGGAATCCTGTCCACCGATCTCAAATATGGTGTCAACCTCGGGGTCGATGGAAATAGCGGCTTCAGCCTGGGCCGTGATCTCATTCCTGACAATGTCGGCTCCTATGAAGTCAGCTGTGAGGTAGCGTCCCGACCCGGTCGTTCCAACCCCCACGACCTCCACGTAGTCACCAATCTCCTCACCTATCTCTGCGAGCCCGCGCTTCACAGCCTCCAGCGGCCGCCCTCCGGTCATGAGGTATCTTTTCGCAAGCACATTCTTCTGCTCATCGAGAGCTACGAGGTTTGTACTGATCGAGCCCACATCCACACCGAAATAAATTTTCACCTTTTCCGTAGGTCTCTTCATGTCGTAAGTAATGTTCAGGTTTTTCTCCGAAAGCGCGAGCGGTTCGTAGGCATCCGCCTGTTCCTCTTGTGCCAGATACCTGTCAACCTGTTCAATGCCCTGATACTCCCTTCTTATCCGTGGCTCGTCGAGCGCAGCGTAAATCGAGCCGAGAGCTCCCATGGAGGTAAATCGTTCAGGTACAATGAACTGGCTCTCTTCGAGGGCAAAGACGTCTCGCATTGCCTTGCGCATACCAGGGTTAGCCGCGACCCCTCCGACGAAGGCAAGCGGTTTTGCTATCTCTTTTCCCTTTGCTATGTTGCTCTTGAAATTCCGCGCCAGAGCGTAACAGAGGCCCGCCACCAGCTCGTAATCGGGCGTTGCTATCTGCTGCAGGTGAATCATGTCCGATTTGGCGAATACCGTGCACCTTCCCGCAAGGCGCGGGGTATTCTTGGACTTGAGAGCTACCTCGCCGAACTCTTCGATGGTGAAGCCAAGGCGCGATGCCTGCTGGTCGAGAAACGACCCGGTGCCTGCAGCGCAGAGGGTATTCATCGAAAAATCTTTGATTTTGAATGTCCCGTGTTCCGTATCTCTTTCAAAAAGGATGAGCTTCGAATCCTCACCACCCAGGTCGATGACGCTTCGGACCTGCGGATAGAGCCTCTGGAAGGCTTTGGTCAGGGCAATGATCTCATTCGTGAATGCGGCGCCTACAAGTTCGGCGAAGGTCTTAGCCCCGACGCCTGTAGTAGCCACGAATTCAACCTTATCTCCATGCTTGTTGGTAAGTTCCTCAAGGACTTCTCTCGCGGCCTTAATCGGCCTACCCTTGTGACGGATGTACCTCTCTTCTACAACGCGCTCTTGCTCATCGACCACCACCACGTCTACGCTTACCGAACCAATGTCAAGACCAACCCTGAACATCCAATCCCCCCGCGGAGCACATTGATTTTGAGCCGTTCTTGTGATAAATATGTAAGCAATAAGATATTCACTCAGCGCGTAAAAGTCAATTATGCGAAGGGCAGAGATACTGGTCAGCGGTCTCGTCCAGGGCGTTAATTTTCGTTACTACACCAAGAGAAAGGCGGACGAATTAGGTCTCACGGGCAGTGTAAGGAATCTTATCGATGGCCGTGTGGCGATAGTCTGCGAAGGTAACGAAGAGGCGGTTGACAAACTAATCGAATGGTGTAAGCGCGGCCCCCAGGGCGCACGCGTAGGGCACCTTGACCGTTCCTGGAAGGAATACACCGGTGAGTTCAAAGACTTCCGCATTTTGTATTGATCCATCTCCCGTGCGTGTGTTCGACGCATGAACATTCAAACAGGCTTCATGTTGCCGGTCATTCTCTATCTTGTTGCCACGATCTTTTATCTTCTCCATCTCACCCGCAAAAAAGAGATGATCGAGAGGATAGGCTCGTATGTACTGGCATCTGCCTGTCTTCTCCATCTTGCAGCCACGCTCCAACGGTACATCAAAGCAGGCTATACTCCGATCACAAACCTGCATGAATCGCTTTCTTTTTTTGCCCTCTGTACTGCCTGTTTTTTTCTCTACCTGAGAAGGACTTACAGGATCCCCGGCCTCGGGAGCATCGTGCTTCCGGTCGTGTCGGTCATCGTCATCTGGGCCTTCGCTCTTCCCTCGCCTGTCAAGCCGCTCGCCCCTGTTCTGCAAAGCTACTGGCTGCCGATTCACACAGGCTTCGCATTCATCGGCGACGCTATTTTTCTCGTGGGGTGTCTCGTTTCGATAATCTATCTGCTCGCGGAGAGAGACATCAAGAAGAAACGGCTTCACTCCATCTTCGGAAGTTTCCCTTCGCTCGAGACGCTGGACCGCATAAACTACAGATGCATGTCCTATGGCTTTCCTTTTCTGACCATAGGCATTATTACAGGCTCAATCTGGGCTCAGTCCGCATGGGGTTCCTTCTGGAGCTGGGATCCGAAAGAAACCTGGTCGCTCATCACGTGGATCGTGTATGCCATCATGATTCACAACAGGTTCACCATGGGATGGCGCGGCAGAAAGACTGCGTACCTTATGATCCTCGGTTTTGTGTCGGTGATCGTGACGTTCCTCGGTGTGAACCTATTCATTGGAGGGCTCCATTCCTACATCTGAAACCAATGACACCTGCTTCGCCGTCATCGGCGTGAGCCACAGCACGGCCCCGCTGGACGTAAGAGAGAAGCTGCATGTCGCCGAGGATGCTCTTCCCGCGCTCCTTCAAAGCTTGAAACAAGCCGGCGTGCAGGAAGCCGTGGTGCTTTCAACGTGCAACAGAACCGAGATTTACGCAGGGGCTCCCTCGCTCGAGGAAGCGGTACGCGCGGTAAATCAGACACTGGAGAATAGTCTCGGCGTCACTAAAGAGTGGCTCCACCAGTATGCGTACACCTTGAGCCTGGATGATGCATACCGCCATCTCTTTCTTGTCGCATCAGGACTCGATTCGATGGTTGTGGGCGAACCGCAGATTCTGGGACAGGTAAAAGACGCCTACAAGATAGCCGCCTCAAGTAAAGCAACGGGTCAGCTGTTCGAGAAAGTTTTTAACCGTGCCTTTCAAACCGCAAAGAGAGTCAGGACAGAAACGAGGATAGGCTACAACCCTGTTTCCATAAGCAGCATGGCCGTGGAGCTCGCACGAAAGATTTTCGGCGAAATCGGCGAGAAGAAAATCCTGGTAATCGGAGCAGGAGAAATGTGCGAGATCGCTCTCAAACAGTTCAAGAAAGAGGGCGTACAAGATGTCTATATCACCAATAGAACATTTCAGAAGGCACAGCTCCTTGCGGACGAAATTATCGGCACGCCGTTACCTTTCGAGGAGATTCCCGAGCTGCTTCTCAAGGTCGATATGGTCCTTTCCTCCACAGGCGCGGAAATGCCGATCATAGGCAAAGATCTCGTGCTCGCGGTTATGAAGAAGCGAAAACACAAGCCCCTCTTCTTCATCGACATTGCGGTTCCCCGTGACGTGGAGCCGGAAATAAATAATGTCGAAAACGTATACCTCTACGATATCGACGACCTGAAGAGCCTCTCGCAGGACCATCTGGAAAACCGGATGCAGGAGGCGGAGCGCGCCCACGCCATCGTCGATGAGGAAGTATCCAAATTTGAATCGTGGCTGAAACGGCTTGAGTTGAGCCCGGTGATCACCCAGGTTCTGGATAAACTCGAGAAGGTACGGGCTAATGAAGTAAAGAGGGCGACACAGCGCCTGAAATCAGCGGACGAGGAAACCATCAAGCAACTGGAGTCTCTCTCGAAAGCCATCGTAAACAAAATAGCTCACCCGCACATCATGATGATAAAGAAAAACGGGAGCCCTGTGGTGCTCGACGTTATGAAAAACCTGTTCCAGTCTGAGGAGGAAGATGAAGAAGAGATGGACCCTGGGGACAAGAGGGAGTAAACTCGCGCTCAGGCAGACCGAGATCGTGATCGGCAGGCTTGCAGCGCTCTACCCTGACTATCAGTTCTCAGAAAAAATCATAAAGACTACAGGTGATACTGTCTGGGACAAGCCCCTTCATCTGATTGGCGGCAAGGGCCTCTTCGTCAAGGAAATCGAGGAGGCGCTTCTTGCAGGCACTATAGATATGGCTGTCCACAGTGTGAAAGATATGCCCGTGGAACTTCCCGAACGGCTCATTCTTGGCGCAGTACTGGAACGGGAGAATCCAAGGGACGCGTTCATATCGCAGAAGTACGAGCGGTTTACGGACGTACAAGCAGGAGGAAGGATCGGGACCGGCAGTTTACGACGCAGAGCACAGATTCTCCATCACAACAAGAATATCGCAGTGGTCCCCATCAGGGGCAACGTGGACACAAGGCTGCGCAAGCTGCGGGAGCAGGACCTGGATGCCATTATTCTTGCATGCGCGGGCGTCAAACGTATGGGTTTCGGCGATTCTATCAGGGAGGTTCTTCCCTTCGATATGATGGTGCCGCCTTCAGGCCAGGGAGCGATAGGTATCGAAACGAGAAACGAACCTGAATTGCTGGAACTGCTCCGCCCGCTCAACCATGAGAAGACAATGTTTGAAGTGTCTGTGGAGAGAAAGCTCCAGGCGCTGATTGGAGGCGGATGCAGCGTGCCGCTTGGTATCAATGCATCGCTCGCCAATGGGAGATTGATTATCCACTCAGCCTTCGGAACCGAGGAAGGCGAACTTCTTGTCAAGCAAAGGGTTGAAGGACGAACCGATGAGGCTGACGAGCTTGTAGCCAGGAGCTTGAAGCCTATAAAGGCCGCGCAAGAAAAGCTAACGCTAAAATAGACCGTTAGTAAAAATGTTACGGGGCTGCCAGTTCCGAGTTGAGCTTCAGCACCTTTTCGCAATTCTGAAACAATTGCAAGATTGCTACTAAGGTTGAATTTGCCCAGTGGCTTGCAGGTTCGGCATTACCAAATGTAATCTTTTACAGCCCGCCGCCCCAGCGGTACTGCCACACAACCCCGACCAGGCTATAATTGCTTCCCGCGCTGCTGTGTATGCTGTCGCTCACGTAAACCTTGACCGAGTTGTTCCGGTTCACGGGCAACGCCAGTGTGGCGCCTATTCGCGAATTGTTCTCCAGATCACTGTTCCGCACGCCGTCTGTTGTCGAGCGCCCGCCGTAATCGTATGTCCCGCTCAAGGCAACCCAAACGCCACGGCCAAGCTGGTACTCGACGTGCGCCTGCGTGGACCAGAGGGGGTCTTCCTTAAGCGTCTTGCCGCCGAAGAAGTCATCATTATTGCTGTAGAAATAGACGCCTGTAGAAAGCTCCAGCGTCAGCGCTCCCCACGCCTTGGAGATGCCGATATCGGGCTTGACGAACCAGCGGTTATTGCCGAGGTTCACCAGCTTGTCCTTATCATACTGTCCGAGCGGTGCGGACACCTGGACGCTCGCCCCGATGATCACATTCTGCCGGTAGTTGGCAAATTCCTGCACTGAAAGCGCGGGGGCGCCGTAGAAATTGACCGAGAAACGGAAGCGAGGGTCGTTTAACCCGGAAACTTTACGTTCCCGGGGCTGACCCGCGACCGTCGCGGTTCCCGATAGTTCGGAATACGGCACTATGACATCGATCTTCCCTGAGTTGCCCCACACGTCCAAGGACCGTGCGTACGCCAGGACCTCGGTGTGCATGGTGAGCCGGGCACCCTTGATCGGCGACGAACCCGGGGTCGACAGGCCGCCGTCGGTATAGGCGTAGCCCGCCAGCAGGAAATTGACGCCGACCGGAGTATTGACATAAGCTCTCGGCTCGATCTCGCCGGCATGTGTTTGCACTGCCACGGACAAGAGAACCATCACGGCCGGCAGCGCGCCCGAACGCTTGATCACATACCGAAAAGCTCGCAGGATGGGTCGAGCGATGGCAACCCGCAAAAAGCACCAATTCTCTCTAGGCCGATTCAAACTCAACATTACAAATCCCCTCCTGCCTGACCACATACTTACACAGGTTTAGAGGTAGCATCAATGTATAGTGTGAATTACCGAGAGGAAGCCGCATGGTTACGTGAGGAGCAAACCGTTACCTCCCGTTCTCTGGAACGGGCGAACCTCATAGCCGCTTTCGCCCACGGATGCTCACAAGCGTTACTGGCTTCCGCGCGAGCAGACAGTGCTGCTCACTTGATAAGGGGTATCTTGGTCGCGAGGTCGTAGTTTATCGCTGCAGCGATCTTGTTCTCGAGCTGGTAGTAGCGCGCGACTTTTACCTCACTCAATGCGCCGCGAAACAGATGCAAGTATGTTGTCTTCAGCCTCTGGTGGTCCGCGCCGATGGCCAGAAGTCTGGTAGTCAGCCTTTTCGCCACTTCATTCGACATGGACTGGTGGTTACTGGCGTAATCCCCGATCAGCACCAGGGAGTGGTCGTAAATTTTTGTCAGCTCTTTCTGATACTTTTCGTAGATTGGCCAGAAGGCTTTTGCTTCCGGTTCCGTGAGCTGCATGGCCTCTGCTACAAACAGCTTCTTGTCTGCCTTCACTTTCTCGCTAACGAGCTGCATGTCGTCCGCGGGTTTATCCTGGGCCAGTGCCGGCAAGCCGGATGCGCACAAGATCACTGCCACTACTGTGATGATGAATATTCTTCCGTGTGCTGTTTTCATGGAGTCCCTCCCTTGTAC
>DATKNH010000132.1 GCA_035541455.1 Syntrophorhabdales bacterium | reverse complement strand
AGAGAGATGGCGCGCTGAATCTTGGCATTGCGTATCAGCGCTTCAGGGTTGGACTGACTGGCGTCAGGCACGGCAGCATTTGCGACAACGCTCGCGCCCATCGACACGAAAAAAGAGAAAAAGATCCACAGAGCTAGGGATGCCAGAGCAGACGTAGCGATGCTTCTGAAGATGATGGAAAAGAGGATGGAAACGCCCAGCCAAAAGGAAATGTAGACGATACTCACGATAAGATAGAGGAAGATGCGCCAGAGCTCTTCCGCTCCAGGAACAACGCCCACCACTTTCAGCCCCATGCCTGTAATAAGCAGAAGGATGGATGTCATGATAATGCTGATGGTAACAACACCCGCGAGAAACTTGCCGTTGATGACTGCGTCACGGTAAATAGGCTGGGAGAGCAGCTTGCTCAGCGTACCCTCGTTACGTTCCCTGTTGATTGCATCAAATCCCAGCACGAGTCCTATCAGCGGCCCGAAAAAGGCAACGAACTGCACGAGAGAGAAGACAACGCCCCTGGAGATAAAGAGCATCAGGAAGATAAACTTGGGCTTGGCCACTCCTTCGAGTTCCTGTTTGATCGTGACGCCCACCATGTACGCGATGATCAGGCTGACCATGGTGATCAACGAAAAAAGGATGATGAAGCGGTAACTGGAGAAATGGTCCGCCAGTTCTTTCTTGAATATGGGTTTCCAGCCTTGCACGTTATGTCTCCTGAAAGTACTTCATGTAGAGCTCTTCCAGCGTGTACTCCTCTGCGCCGAGGCCCAGTTTCTCCTGAGCCAGCCGATCCATGGAGCCTTGCCCCACCATCTTGCCCTTGATCATTATGCCGACGCGGCGGCAGAGCCTCTGCACCATGTGGAGGAAGTGGGAGCATAGAACAATCGTCATACCCTTTTCAGAAGAGAGGCTTTCGATGAGATCCATCATCCGGTTTGTGGCATCCGGGTCCAGCCCCAGCGTGGGCTCATCGAGAAACGCCAGCTTCGGTTCTTTGACGATCAGCTCCGCGAGACCCAGGCGCTGCCTCATGCCGCGTGAATAAGCGGCTACCTTTTTCTTGGTTTCGTCCCGGAGCCCCACAGTGTTGAGCGCGGCTTCAATGCGCCCCTCTGCCACGTCTCTCGGGATATTGTTCAGCTCGGCAACATAGCGGAGCGACTGCACTGCATCGAGGTCCCCGTAGAAGCCCATGTTTTCCGGCATGTAGCCGACCATGCCCTTGACCTTGATCGAGTCTCTCGTAGGATCGACGCCCAGGACCCGCACGCGTCCGCCCGTAGGCTCTGTGAGCCCGAGCAGCATAAGGATGGTCGTGGTCTTTCCCGCGCCGTTCGGACCGAGGAAACCGAACACCTCTCCCTGCATGACCTTGAAGGAGACATGATCCACGGCCACCTGCGTCTTGTAGGCCTTGGTAAGCTCCTCCGTCTCTATGATGACCTGTTGCTCATCAGCCATGGACTGCATCATGTCCCGTATCGTGTCCTGCATTGTTACCGCCTGCCGAGCCAGTGAAAGAGCCCTGTGAGGCCGAGCACCACGAGCACGATAATGCCGATGCCGATCCATCCCCAGGCAGTTGACGCTTTAACCGTTACACGAAACTCAAGGTTCTTGGATGCTTTCTCTGTGCTTATGCCAATACCCACGGAGTAGTCTCCCACCAGAGCTTCCTCGTAAGGCGTGATGGTGACCTCCACCTGTTTCAGCTCATTAGGCTCAAGGGTGGGGAGCTTCTCCGGCTTGAATTCCACTTTCCAGTTCTCCGGCTTGAAGGACATAAACTTGATTTCCTGCAAGGGGGCAGATCCCGTGTTCTTGACAAAGATCGACACGACTGAAGGCTTGCCCTGTCGTGCGTCAAGCGTGAGGAGGCCGCTGGGGGTGCCCGCATCGACGGAATACGTCCCTGTGAGCGCTACCATCAGCTTGGCTTCTGCTCTTGCGTCACCGGAAGCGACCCTCATGGTGATCGGGTATTCGCCCGCCTTGGAGTTCATCGCAGGCTTCACCTGGATTGCCACAGTCTGACTCGAATTGGCCTTCAGGCGCAGGCTGGTAATGTATTTGGTCTCATACGCAGGCTTGAAATTCACTTCCCAGCCTTCGGGCGTCTGTGCAGACAGGTCAAACACCGCGTCCCGGTCGAGCTTGCTTTCAACATCCACCGAGAACTCGAAGCTGGCGTCTGAAGGCCCGCGGAGCACAGGATAGGACGTGGTCAGGCGTACTCCACGGGTTTCCGCTCCTCCCTGCCGCTCTCTCACCTTGACAAGAATCGACTGATCCATCTTAAACTGCCCGTCTTTCGTCCTGGCCTGAACATCAAACGTGTAGTCACCTGTCTTCACCGTTTTGTCCGGCTCCGCCTCAAAGGCAATAGTCTTTTGCTCGCCCCACGGCACCGAAACCCCGGTGACCGTGTACTGATCGGTCTTGAGTCGCGCTTTCCATCCTTTCGGTACAGAAAGGATTGAGACGTCCACGTTCTCATTAGTGCGCCCCTTGTTGTCGAAGATGAGATTCATGGTGACGGTCTGTCCCGGCGGAACCTGGACTCCCGGGAATTCCGCAGACATCTGGATCGACCTCTCCGGTCGATTCTCCACATCTTCCTTCTTCTTGGTCTCGGCAGCCATTGATGCCCACCCCGAAAGAATCAGGCCTGAGGCTACCAGGGCTACCAGCATAAACAGGCGATATGATCTCGTTTTGCTCATAAACTTCCCTCCGATAAGAAAAGGATCAGCCAGGTTTTCTCCTCATTTGTAATCCGGAATGGCTAACAGCGGAATATGATATTCACTACTCAAAAAAAAAGTCAACACCTGCCGGGGTCTTGTTGTTCAGGCCGAAATGCGGCAGGTGTTGAGTATTGCGAACCTTATGGTTGAGATTATGCTTCGTACTTTCCTTCAAAAGGCCATGATGAGCGTGTGCCTGACCCCTGTGTCCACTTCCCTTACCTGTAATCTCAACTCTTTCGCCTTTGTTGCTTCAGCCGGAAAAAAGACGAAACCGTACGCTATCTCGCTGGGCCTTACGGGGCGGTTCTCAAGGCTTCTTCTATTCAGGTCTTCTCTGATCCTGACCTGAGGGTCGGTATCCATCGCTCCCTTGGTACCGCCGGCCACTCCGCCGATTGCGCCGCCCACCGCAGCCCCCATACCCGCTGCGCTGCCCACGTTTGTTCTGGTAACAATCCCGATAGCTGCGCCCAGCACGGCACCTGCCGCAGCCCCGAGGACGCCCCCCTTGGCTGCTCCCGGCAGCACTTTGCTCATCTCAGTCTTCTTCTGAATCCTGTCGTAGGCCATGTTCTGATCGAGTATGGGCCATAAATTACCGGTTGCGTCCACAAGAAATGTCTGGGACGGAACAATCTCAAGTGCATGCGTACCCTTGTTGTCAAAGATTATCTGCACAGGAAGAACGCCACTGCCGATCATATTAAAATCGAATGCCTTTGATGCCTCGTCAGGGTCATCATACGCCTTGGCCGCAATATCAGCGCCTCCCGCCACGGTAACATTGGGATAGGCCATCGGCAACTTGAATGGCACGACCTGCTGTGTATAGGTATGCGTCGAGCAGGCAGAGAGTGTGAGCGCCGCCACTATTGTGATGTACAGAAAGAAAAGCTTATAACCTCTGAACATGGGCACCTCCTGACCAACGCCGATTGTATGCCACCAAACGCTGTTTGTCAAACGGGGACAAGTCGCTTTCATGCATACAGCTTCCGGGTACCCAACCTGTGGCGTGGGTGTTGCGCCCTGTCTCTCTCCGACGTACTTTTAGTACGCCTGCGTTCGCCACGGCTTGAGCGCCTCGCTCTATTTTTGAATCCGACTTGTCACCACGTGCGCACTTTCGCGCAAAACTCTTTTGCTCGGGGTCCTAGGGTTTGTACCGTTTGTTGGCCTCGCGTTGGGCTCTTCGCGTCTGACCGAGGCCTTCATCCGTGTAAAGGCCTGTTCCGCAGTAAAATGCGAAATCGATGAGGGTGTTGAACAGTTGGATCTCCTCTTCCGATCTGCCCTTCTCCATCTCCAGCGCAACCCACCCCTGGAAACCGGGGCCGTGCTCCGAACGCACGTAGGATACTTTGAATTCTTTCATTTTGACGTGCTCAAGCAGTTCGGGTACCCGAGTGATCTTGAACCCGGCAAGCATGTTCCATGTGTGGACATAATGGCTGAGCATCAGGGGCAAAACAGGGAATGAAACAAGGTAACCGCCGAGGCCCACGATAGTAGGAGAAGAAAATTGCAGAAGCGCCTCCCGCCGAAAGCGGTCGGCGTTTTGCAGAAGATCCTCGTACGATGCGCCGCACACGTCCCTGTCTGCCGCGGAAACGATCAGGGCCTGGCCTTTGCCGACGACATCATCAATGATCGGGGCGAGGCTATAGGATACGAGCTCGGTAATCCTTACGCGCCGCGCGCCTGTTTCTGACGCGTGAGCACGGGAGCACGTGTAGGGTTTTATTTTTTCAGGCGCGAACAGCTCTGCAAGCCTTTGCTTGATCTGCAGGAATATGTCGTCACTGGTGTAGAGTACGACGGACCTGGGCATCCTGGATGATCCCCTCGACCTTCTGTCGTATCTTTGTCATGCGGTCAGGAGAAAACGGTCTGAGGTGTGCGAACGCCGGATTGAGCGTGTTTCTCGGGACAAAGTCTTGCACGAAAAAGCGCTTCGCTTTGGCCACGCGGGACGCGGCTTCGTACACGTCGACCTCCTTGTGGAGGAAAGGTACTACCGTCATCCTGAATTCGTGCTCCAGGGAAGTCGCGCTGATGAAGTCGATGCTTTCTTCGATCGCTGCGCGATGCACCGTGGTGCCGCACCACCTGTTGTAGCCGGAAATGGGCCCTTTCATATCCATGGCGATATAATCGATGAGGCCTGCCGCCACGAGGTCCTTCACTACACCGGGATGCGAACCGTTTGTGTCGAGCTTGACTTTGAAGCCCTTCTCTTTAAGGCGCTTGGCAAACAGGGGCAGGCCTCTCTGGAGCGTTGGCTCGCCGCCCGTAATGACCACCCTGTCGATCCACTTTCTGAATTTCATGAGGTGAGCAAAGATCTGCGCGTCCGGTATGTCGGGGACTCGATCGTGCTGCAGTACCAGATCGCTGTTATGACAGAAGGGACACCTGAAGTTGCAACCGCCGGTAAAAATAACAGAGGACAGGTGACCCCTCCAATCAAGAAAGCTGGTCTCTATGAAACCCTTGATGTGAAAACTATGCTCTGCTGACAACCTCGAGCACCTCCTCCATCTTGGGGACGCTGCCCCTCCATTCGCCTATCTCGTTCTCCATTGGGTCTTCAACTACGATGGTGGGCAGTGCCATAACACTGTAAAAACTGGCCTCGGCAAGGCCGTCAGCGGTTTCCACGTTATAATCAAGGACGGCGATGTTTTTCTGCCTGAGATTGTCGCCCAATTTCTTCGCCAGAGGACAGATCACGCAATCATCTTTGTAGAATATCTTTACTGTGCCCATCAATCGCCTCCTCCTTGAGATGTTTTATTCGGATGCAGGGTCCCGACTCATACAAAGAACGAACTCTCTCGTACTCCTGCTCAACAGGAACCCCGACCCCTCTGAACCCGGACCCTGCATCACTATAGAGCTCAACCCGCCGCTACTTTCTGCTTCTCTACATCCTGGCCCTGTGCAAAATACTCTGCGTTACGGTAACGATCTTTCAGCTCTCCCAGCTTCCCCTTATTCCAGCTTGAGACTTTGGTAAAGTAACCGGTGATGCGTGTGATACCGTCAATGTCGGCCGAGCCGCAGTACGCACAGTCATCTCTCAAGCCCCGCGACGTGCGATGACACGTGTTGCAGGTGGTGAACTCGGGCGAGAAGGCTATCTGATCGCTGGTGGTGTGGCGGAAAGTCTTCAGCACGAAGTCGCCAATGGCACCCGCCGACGGTTGCGCTTCACCCATCCAGACATGCGAGATGGAACCTGCCTCTATCAGAGGATGGAAGAGCCCCTCGTTGCTGACCCTTTCAATGGGATTCATGGGAACCCGCACATTGAGATGGGTTGAATTGGTGTAATAGACTTCACCTGAAGCTACATCTCCCTTCACGACTCTGCCGGATGCGGGAGAGAAGTAGCGCATATCAAGCCGCGCGAACCGGTAACTCGTACTCTCCGCCGGTGTCTGCTCTAAAACAAGCCTCATTCCCTCCTGCCTCTTCATTTTATCGGCGAGGAGCTTCATGTGAGCAAGAATCTTGAGACCGAACTTCAACGCTTTCTTGGAATCGTGCAGCTGTTCGCCGCTGTGGATCTGAACCATTTCGTTGAGGCCGACCATGCCCACGAGATGAGATGCCTTGTTCATTCTCAGATAGGACATGCCGTCCCGGTTCATCGTTAAAAGCGCCAGCGGCCCATTTTCACCCGCGGAGAGCAGCCTCTCGATGAAGGCCCTCTTCTCCTTGTGGGCCTTGACTGCAAGCATGAAGCGTTCCGTCAGAAGACTGAACAGCTTCGTATCGTCCTGCTGCGCCATGTACGCGATACGCGGAAGGTTGAGAGAAACATTCTGCAGCGCGCAATAACGCATCCTCCAGGGCTCCTTCGCGTCGAGCAGGTCATGTTCATCCAACTTGAAACTCAAGCGGCAGCACTCAGAGATCTTGGCTGTCTCACCGCGATCAAATACGAAATAGGTGTTACCCTTGTCTGATGCCACGTCGCATATATGGTCCAGAAAATCCTTGTACCCTTCGGTTTTGAAAAACTTCTCCGTGATATGAACCAGCGGCTTCGGGAAGAAGAACGGCCTGCCCGCGCCGTCCCCTTCTTTGAACACGTCGAAGAGCTTCCACACGAAACGCTGCGCTTCCTTCTCATACTGACCGTATGTTTTGCCCGTGAATTTGCCTCCCGGACCGATAGCCGGCACGTCAACAAAGTGTTTGGGAATCTCCCAGTAGAGGTTGATGTCCGTAAATATCGCCTGGCCGCCGCGCGCCACAGCCTGCTGGGAGAACTCGAATATGAGCATCTGCGCGAGCTGCTTGACATCGTTGTCGCTCATGCCTTCCAGGTACGGCGCAAAAAAGATATTTACCGCATCCCAGCCGATTGCGCCCGCAAAATGGCTCTGCAAGGCAGCTGCGAACTTTACCAGGTGCGCAAGGAGCACCTCAGGGTGTTTTGCGGGCTTTGCCATTGACAAGGAATGGGGCAAGTCCAGGCCGAATTTCTTTATGTACTCGAGCGACTGACCGCTGCAGTACGGCCGGTCGACGAAACCGAGGTCGTGGAGGTGAATATCACCGTTCATGTGGGCGTCGGCAACGTCCTGGGAAAAAACAGAGAGGAGGGCGAATTCTTTCTTAATCCTTTCGGCCAGCGTAAGGTTCGTTGCCTCTGGACCGTGCGGGACATTTGCATTCTCTTTGTTCGGATGGAGTATAAGCGTGTCGACGTCGTAGATAGGCATACCAAGACGGGTGTGCATCTTGCGTGCGCTTTCCATCCCCCGCTCTATCAGGCGGGCGTTCACCATTTCCCTGATAAGGGGGGCGGTGACCACTTTGATGCCTGATTTCCGGATAAGCGACTCGACATCCCTGCTTATGGCAGTTGCAGTGTCCTGATCGATGAGGGTCTCCCGCATCATGGCGTCGACTATCTTGTCCCTGTTCCACTCCGAAATATCCTCCTCGGAAGTTCGGACGAAGAGATTTAAGTCAGTTGTTTCGGTCATATATTCCCCCTCCACTAGATATAGTGCCCTAACTGGGTTTTATACTATATCTAGTATGCTGCGTTGTCAATGAAAAAATTTTAATTTTTTTATTTTGTGCAGAAAACTGTCGCTACCCAATCTCAGGTTCCGTCAGATTTCAGAATCTGCGCCGCTTCTTCCGGAGTCAATGACAGGTTGTAGAAATCATCTTCCCGTTTGTACCGGGACGATCTGAGGTCTCTCGGCAGTATCTCTACGCGCCAGTGGCAATAGTCCTTGAGCTCGGGAGGCTCCTGGGCTGTTTCCTGCGTTATCAGATTGGGTGACGTATGGATTACGATGGTGTGGGAGCTCCTGGCACGCTCAACGCGCCGTATCACGTCGAGGAACAGACGGATGAATTCATATTTCAACGCCCTGTCGTCACCCATGGATTCGAAGGCGTGGTGGTGAAACCTCGGGAGCAGGCAGACTTCAAAAGGGAACTTCGGGGCAAAGGGACAGAACGCGACGAAGTTCTCGGACATCGCTACGATCCGCTTGTTCTGCCGTATCTCCTGCGCGGTGATATCGCACAACAGACACCGTTCCTTCTGCAGGTAATGCTCCTTGGCGTTGACCAGTTCCAGCAGCGTGCCGTGAGGGATCAAGGAAGTCGCCAGCACGTGCGAATGGGGATGATACATGTAGGAACCCGCCAGCTCGCCATGGTTTCTGTACACCTGCACGTATTTGAACCTTTTGTCATTTTTCAGGTCTAAAATCCGTTCTGTGTACATGTCGAAGACTGACGTCATCTCCTGTTCATCGAAATCGGATAAATTTTTTGTGTGGGCCCTGCTCTCCACCACTATCTCATGAGCGCCCACGTTCCCCATCCTGTCGTACATCCCTTCCGCTCTCTTGCTGCTTTGCGCCTCTATCATGAATATCGGATTGGTTGCAGGGACAGAACGCACGAGCCATGCGCCATCGCCGCCCTTGATCTCTCGTATCGAGCTCCCGGAAAGATGTTCATTGCCTGGGCAGAAAGGGCAGACATCCACTTCGCTTCTCCTGGCCCACGTCAATCCAACCACAACCCACGTGCCGGAAAGAGGGTCTCTTCTGACCTCAGCCATTCTACCAACATAAACCAAATCACCGGGCTTGTAAAGACGTACGAGAGGACATACCTTTTGACAAGAAGCCCGAGGCTGTGATAAAAAAGGCTTATGAGTCTCGCCATTTACAATACATTCACAGGGAAAAAAGAGGAATTCATTCCGGTAACCCCCGGCCATGTGAAGTGCTATGTCTGCGGTATCACGGTCTATGATCATTCGCATGTGGGCCATGCACGCAGCGTCATAGTCTTTGACGTAATCTATCGTTATCTCGCGAGCCTCGGGTATGAACTCACCTATGTCAGGAATTACACCGATATCGACGACAAGATTATCAAGCGGGCCAACGCAGAAGGCAGGGACTGGAAAGAAATTGCCGGGACATACATAGCCTCTTTCGAGGAAGACATGGCTGCGCTCGGGGTCATGCCTCCCACCGTTCAGCCAAAAGCCACGGAACACATCGAGGACATGATCACCTTTATCGAACGCCTTGTGGAGCGGGGCTGCGCCTATGAGATTGACGGCAGCGTCTACTTCTCGGTGAGGAACTACGACGGGTACGGCGCCTTGTCCGGAAGAAGCCTCGAGGAAATGATCGCAGGGGCACGTGTCGAGGTGGACGAACGAAAGAAGGATCCTCTCGACTTTGCCCTGTGGAAGGCATCAAAACCCGGGGAGCCGTTCTGGGAATCCCCGTGGGGCAAGGGAAGGCCGGGCTGGCATATCGAGTGCTCTGTCATGAGCACCAAGTACCTGGGTAACCCTTTCGATTTTCACGGAGGAGGCAAGGACCTGGTTTTCCCGCACCATGAGAATGAACGTGCCCAGACCGAGTGCGCGACAGGAAGAAAGTTCGTCAATTACTGGGTCCACAACGGCTTCGTAACCATGCAACGTGAGAAGATGTCAAAGTCGCTGGGGAACTTCCTTACCATCAAAGATTTCTTGAAGTGGTACCATCCCGAGGTCCTGCGCCTCTTTTTTCTATCCACCCATTACAGGAACCCGATCGATTACACGGAGCAATCCCTGGACAACGCTCAGAGCGCGTTGCAGAAACTCTATTACACGCTCGCCAGAATTCGCGAGCTGCGAAAGGGAGAGAATGCCGTCTCATCTCCCGCCGAAGGCCACGCCAGCCCTGAGCTTCAGGAAATCGAGAAAAGATTCTACGAGGCCATGAACGACGACTTCAACACGGCGCTGGCCCTTTCAGCGCTGTTCGATCTGTCGAGAATCCTCAACCGGATGGTGGACGAGCCGGATGAAAGCAAGCGGCCCGCAGTCGCCCACGGAGAGCAGCTTTTCACGTCGATGAGTTCAAAGCTGGGGCTCATCAGCGAGGATCCGGACTCCTTCGGCAGGGGCGAACTGCTCCGTCACCTGAAAAGGGTTGGGCTGGACGAGGCTGCAGTGCAGAAGGCCATCGAGGACCGCTCAGAGGCGCGCAAGCGCAAGAACTACAAAGAAGCGGACGATATCCGCAACATGCTGCTCGAAAAGGGCATCATCCTGCTCGACACACCAAACGGCACCACATGGAGGACAAAATGACTGAGATTCGGTTTCACGGTAGAGGCGGCCAGGGTGCGGTCACCTCGGCAGAGCTTGTTGCGCAGGCCGCAATAGGTGAAGGCCTCTATGCCCAGGCGTTTCCGAATTTCGGTCCGGAGCGCAGGGGGGCGCCTGTGCTTTCCTTCCTGCGGGTCTCCGACAAGCCCATTCGTATCCGTTCGAAGGTGTATAAGCCCGACGTGATCGTGATTCTCGATCCGACCCTTCTTTCTTCTGCGAGCCCCACAGAGGGGCTCAAGAAAGACGGCCTCGTCGTGATCAACAGCAACAAGCCCGAGGAGGAACTGCGCAAACTTTTTCCCGGATTCAGGATCGCAGCCGTAGATGCTTCGCGCATCGCCCGTGAAGAGATGGGCGTACCAATCACGAATACCACGATGTTAGGCAGTCTCGTCAAAGCAACAAAGATCATAAAGCTCTCCTCACTTGATCTCCCCACAAAACAACGGTTCGGCCTGATCGCACAGAAGAATGTCAAGGCCTACACCAGGGCGTTCGAGGAAACGCAGATGATAGTACAGGGATGATTAAACCCTGGCACATTCTCAATTCAAAAACAGGCGCAGACTACAGGGTCTTCAAAGTCCGGGTAGATCAAGCCGTCTCACCGAGAACAGGACGCTCCGGCGAGTTCTACACGCTCCAGTCGAAGAACTGGGTGAACGTCATTGCTCTCACTGCAGACGCATGCGTTGTCATGATCAGGCAGTACAGGCATGGCACCAGGGATGTGATGCTTGAGATACCCGGCGGGCTTGTGGATGAAGCCGATGCAAAAGATGCCGCCCAAAGAGAACTCCTTGAGGAAACAGGTTATGCGGGGCCGCGCGTAAGTCTCCTCGGCACGACCAACCCGAACCCGGCGATATTCGACAACACCTGTTACACCTACCTGGTGGAGGAAGCAAGGAAGGTACAGGAACCCTTGCTTGAAACCTATGAAGATATAGAAGTTGAACTGGTTCCCCTCGCATCTGTCCCGCACCTGCTCAGCGACGGCACGATCAACCACGCCCTGGTCACTGTGGCGTTTCACTTTTTTTTCCAGAAACGGGGTTATCCGGCAACCTCATGCTTCGGGAAGTAGATCGCACAAGAACGCGGCGGAATGGCCGCAAGCCCTTGCTTGCCGACATTGTACGCACACTGGAAAGAAGAGTCTCTCCTGTAGGATGTGAAACCATTCCCTGTCGTAAGGCCCTGGGGCGCATTGCTGCACGCACTGTGAAAGCCGGTCGGAACCTTCCGCTTTTTGATGTTTCAGCGCTTGACGGGTTTGCCTGCAAGGGGCCGGGTACTCGGTTCGTCGTCAAAGGATCTTCGGGCCCGGGAGAAAAATCATTGCTCCGTTTGCAAGCAGGAGAAGCGCTTTTTGTGCCGACTGGAGCCGCGATACCGCCGCACACGCGTTTCGTGCCTGTCGAGCAGGTGCGTGAAGAGGCCGGACACATCCTGGTAAAGGCTTCAGGGGACATGCGGAAGACATGGAAGAAAGGCTACTGGATAAAGAAGGCGGATGAGGTCGTCAAAAGAGGTGAGCGCGTGAAGCCGAGGACCATGGAGCTTCTGGCCCTCGCGGGTCTCAGGGACATAGCTCTTTTCCTGAAGCCGAAGGTCTGCATTCTCTCCACAGGCAATGAGCTGAAAACAGGCCTACTGCCCAATTCAAACCAGTCTCTTCTCGCAGCACTCGTTGAGAGGGACGGGGGAGAGATTGCACAGCTGGCAACCGCAGGCGATGATGATGAAGAGATTGGAGAGAGCATCGCCGCAATGGCAGGCGCTGATCTTCTGCTGGTCACCGGGGGCACTGCCATGGGCAAGAGGGACGTGACGCGCTCATCTTTCGAGAAACGAAGGGCTACTTTTCTCCTTGACGGCCTGCCGATCGTACCCGGCAAGACAATGACTGCAGGAAAACTTGCAGAGACGCTCTTCTTTATCCTCCCTGGGAACCCTCGGGCATTAAGAACCCTCTACGAGGCGTTCATCAAGCGTTGCCTGTGGAAGCTCGCCGGCAGGTCAGGCGGCCCGCAATCAGGAACAGTGCCCGTGCCCGATGATCTGGAGAAAGAGAAGGACAGGATTCACCTCATCCCCGTGACGCTCGCGCGCAGTCCTGCAGCGCGCATTACAGAGCTATACGCGGATGAGCCCGACGCTTTCATTATCCTGGAACGCGGGATCACGAGAGTGAGGAAAGGCAGGGAGGTAGAACTGCAATGGCTGGACCCATGATCCCGGTACTCTCTGTCGTCGGAAGGTCAAACACCGGCAAGACCACGTTCATCGAGAAATTGATACCGATGCTGCGGGCGAAAGGCCTTCAGATCGCGACAATAAAGCATCACCGTCACGATTTCGAATCTGACAGGGAGGGCAAAGACAGCTATCGTCACAAGAAAGCAGGCGCCCGTGTCTCGATGATTGTTTCTCCCCAGAAAGTCGCGCTCACCGCGGATACCGATAAAGAATTGACCATTGCAGAACTGGTCTCAACCTACATCAGGGAAGTTGACCTTGTTATCATCGAGGGGTTCAAAGAAGAGCGCGGTCCAAAGATCGAGGTCTACAAATTTTCTGAGGAAGTCGCCCCGCTCTCATGTGAGGACCGGGACGTGTTTGCACTGATGTCGGACAGGCCGGTAGATGCGCCGGTGCCGGTATTCTCGCGGGATGACGTCGCAGCGGCTGCAGAGTTGATCCTGTCGAGGTTGAAACTGAAGCCGGGATCACCGGCAAAATCCTGAATTCTAATTTCTAAATCCTAAACAAATTCATACATGTCGAATATCTCAAACAGGGACTTTAGCTCATAGTCGCGCTTGACTTTGTTTGGAATTTTGGTCATTTGAGATTGTTGAGAATTCAGGGCTTAGAATTTGTAATTCTGGTGGCGGGATGCATGTCCCTAGTTCTTGTAAAAGACTCTTTTCAATTCTTTCACGAGGGCGATGTTTTCGAGGTGCCCCGTGCCTTTCGCCAGCACCTTGCCGACAACGGGGCGGGAAAGAAGATAGAGGTCGCCCAGCAGATCAAGAACCTTGTGACGCACGAACTCATCCTCAAACCTGAGCTTCGTGTTGATGACATTATCATCGTTCAGAATGATCACGTTGCTGATTCGCCCCCCTGATCCCAGCCCCATCTTCTCCAGTTTCTCGAAGTCTTTCAAGAAACCGAAGGTGCGCGCAGGCGCTATATCAGTAACGAAACGCTCTTTTCCTCCCGAGAACTGGTAGCGTTGCACGCCTACAGGCTTCGGGTAGCTGAGCGTGTAGTCAATGATAAGCTCCGTTGCAGGTTCGACGGAAAGATACTTGCCTTCAGGGAGATTGGGAACTGCCACCCGTTCTGTCACCTTCAGCGGCTCTATACCAGCATCCTGTTCCACGACACCGGCTTCCTCAATCTTGAGACAAAGATCAATCGCAGAGCCGTCAAAAATAGGCACCTCCTCACTCACCTTGATGAGCAGATTGGTGAGGCCGTACATATGACAGGTCGCCAGCAGATGCTCCACGGTTCTAACTGCACAGTCTCTGCCTTTGATGGAGGAGGCAAACCCGGAAGAGAAAACATAGTCGATGAATGCTGGAATCCTCTCGCCGTCAGGAACGTGCTCAAAAACGATGCCCGTGTCAGCCGGCATGGGAAGCAGTATCATTCCTGTCTTCACGCCCGAATGGAGCCCCACACCGTAAACTACGATACTCTTGGCGAGCGTCTTCTGTTTGCACACCTCGAGGCCTGTCGGCACTTCAATCTTGAGCGCGTCCCGCCTGTTCTTCCCGTTCCCTTTTCCGGCAAGACTTCTCGAGATGACCTCGAGTACCTTCTCGATCGAAAGAGGCTTCTCCAGAAAGTCTGTTGCCCCCATCTTCACCGCTTCAACCGCGGTAGAGATGGTGCCGTGGCCGGAAATGACTATGATCACGGCGTCGCTATCCTTCTTCCGTATGTGCCGAAGCACATCCAAACCATCCATCTCGGGCATCCACACATCGAGCAGTACCACCCTGGGCTTTACGTGCTCAAAGAGCGCAAGGCCCTCTTTGCCGTCCCTCGCGCTGAACACGGAGAAGCCCTCTTCTCTCAAGATGGAGGAGAGGCTTTCGACTATACTCTTCTCATCATCGATGATCAGGACCTGGTGTGACCCGCCGTTGCCTGATTGATTCATGACTCGCCAACCATTTTCTGACACGTGTATTCCAGAAGCACGGCCAGAGCTTCCATATCGAGAAAAGACGACGCAGATTCATCGAACAGAAACTGAAAGGAAGCTTCGAACTCCTCGTCCTTGTCCCAGAAGATGACGAGCAAAGGCACTTTCGGGAAAGGACGCAGAGCGGCCGCTACGTCCGGCTTTGCTTCTGAACGGTAGAGGCTGGCACCCAGCGCACCGAGTCTCTCTCTGAGAAGCGCTTGATTCCCGCCGAAGGCTTTGGCGAGCCGGTCCTCTATGTTGGCCTTTATGTAAGATGCGAACTGCGCACCATCCGAAAAATCCCGATACGCTACCCATCTGTTTCGCAACAGGTCATCCCCGGCTGTAAGAAGATACCTGAGCACAAGAATTGATCCGATGGTATCAAGCCTCGACTGCCCCTTGTACACGCCGTCATCCCTGACCGTGCACGCCTCACCGAATAGAGGAACTTGCGCAGAACCGTCTACTAACGCTCCGCCAAGGTCGGGCGCCGATGCCCCAACATTTTTCTTCCTTGACTCCTCCAGAAGCTCGGCCAGTACTGCATCATAATTGGATTTACCTTCGCTGAAAAACATCCGGAATAGTCTACCGAAATCGGCCCAAATTTACAACCTGCGCAGGTGTGGGCGTTTACAGCCGTCAAGGCCTGTGCCATACTAAAAAAGATGAGAGGCAACAGCGGATACCCCTGATGGAACGAGACGAAGAACAGAATATATCCTCAACCAAGGAGATCGATTTCACCAACATTCCGCTGCTGGCGGAGCTCGACAGGATAAGGCTGGCGGAGCTGATCCCCAGCTTCGAACAGCTTCGGGTTAGGTCGGGAGAGATCCTCTACGAAGCCGGAGAGCCGGGCGATTCCCTCTACATCATCATCGACGGCATAGTGCGCATTTTTTTGAGGCGGGACGGCCGGGTACCCGCAGCCGTGGAGCGGCTGGAGGGTGGAGGGGAGGCTCCGACGGCCGGGTACCCGCTTGCGGGTGCGATGGAGGGGGCGACGCGAGCCCCATATATAGAAATTGCCTGCCTGGGTCCGGGCGATTGGTTCGGCGAGCTGGCGCTCCTGACAGGAGAGCCGAGGTCCACAGACGCCGAGGCCCAGACAGAACTGACGCTGCTGAAACTCTCGCGGGATAGCTTCAACAACCTCATAAAGAAATACCCGTCCCTCGGGGTGAGTCTGGCCGGGCTGCTGGCCGCCAAGCTTGCATCAGCGAATGTGGTCATGAGGGGAAGCACAGATGCGCTCGTGCGCTCAAAGCCTCCAGCCGGCGGTGGCGCTGGCGTGAGTCGGGTAAGACCTTTGGCTCCTTCCGCAAGAGCGAGTTTCGGGCAGAAAATTCGCGCCTGGTCAAAGGACAGGCGATTTCTCGCATACGTTCTTATGGCGCTCGTCTGCATACCTTCTGCGCTTTTCCTGCGTTCAGCGGGCCTTGCGAATCCCCGCGTCGTGCTCTTCGAGTTGCTTGTCGCCGCAACTATTCTGTGGAGCCTGAACGCATTCTCTTTTCACACGATTTCAATCGGCCTTCCGGTAGTGGCAGTGCTGCTCGGTGCAACCAAGCCTGCAGCGGCATTCTCAGGCTTTTCCAGCTCCACGTGGTTTCTTGTACTCGCCGTCTTCGGTATCTCAGCCTCCATCGCAAAAACAGGTCTCCTCTACCGCCTGACACTCGTGATGATCAAGCGCTTCCCCCGCAGCTATGTTGGGCAGGCGTTCGCGGTGGCTTTTTCGGGACTCTTACTGACGCCTATTATCCCTTCTCCCAATGGCAGGTTGGCGCTTGCAAGTCCGCTTATTCTCACTCTTACCGAGATTCTGGGGTATAAGAAAGGAAGTGCTGGAGCCGTAGGGCTTGCCATGGCCAGCTTTCTGGGCCACGGGAACATGACACCTATGTTCATGAACGGCTCTTTTGTCTGTTTCTTCATGCTTGGACTCCTGCCCCCGGATATCGGCGCCTCCATAACCTGGGGTTACTGGCTCAAGGCGGCCTGGCTCCTCTCGGTCCTTTATTTTTGCCTTTCTTATGTTGCGGTAATCGCTCTCTACCGCCCGACAGAACAGCGGGAATTGGTCTCCTCGGTTGCGGACGCCCAGTTGCGGACGCTCGGCCGATTGACCATGGAAGAAAAGGTGTGTCTTCTTGCCGTTCTCACATCCCTGGCGGGCTTTTTAACCCAGTCGTGGCATCACATCGACGGCGCCTGGATAGCTATGCTGTGCGTTCTCATCCTTTTCGGGACGTCGGTTCTCGATCAGGCCACACTCCGCAACTCGATAGACTGGGCCTTTCTGATCTCCCTCGGTGCGCTGATAGGCTTCGGCAATGTCATATCTGCCAGCGGTCTTCCTGAAATAGTAGCGGCTACCGCAAAACCTTACCTGCAGTATCTCGTAGGCAGCAGGCTGCTATTCCTTCTGGCGATAACGCTGAGCATAGTCATGATCCGCTTCGTCCTGCCGGCTTTTCCTTCACTCGTGGTATGCATCCTGGCGCTCCTGCCCATCAGCGCCGCTCTGGAGATCAGCCCGTTTGTCATTGGATTGATAGTGCTTCTGGTGAACGAGCCCTGGTTGCTGCCGCACCAGAGCATGATCTTCCAGACGCTGCTTTCAAGCACCGAGGGACGGCTTTTCGATCATGCGCAGACCGTGAAGTTCGCGCTCGCGCACGTGCTTATATCTCTCGCCGCGATAGCAGTTTCGTATCCATATTGGAAGTATCTCGGCCTTATCCGCTAGATGTCGATTCGGCTTCAAGCTCCTACCGTCGTTGCCCTTCGGCCTGTTCCACCTCGACGTACTATTAGTACGCCTCCGGTAGCCCACGCCTCGGCTCGCCTCGGTATGCATCTTGAATCCGAATCGACATTGGCCATCCTAACGATCACCACGACGCATTCACTGAGCTGTGAGATACCCTATTCGATCCTGTAGGCGTGCCAGGATGGACCTTTTCGGAGCGAACATCGCGAAAGCTCTGGGGTACCCACAACCGAAGACGAGCGTGAAGCGTCCAGTGGGTCAGAGCTGAAGCGCCTAGAGAGCGGAGGAAACGGTGCGAGCGGCCGGCTACCATTCACACCCCTTCCGTAAAGGTTTGGTATTCAATCGTATAAGTCGGGAATAGAAAAGCCAAACGGTGTAACCCGCCTGGCTTTTCTCTGCAGGCCAATGGTCAGATGGTTCTACGCGCCGGCGGCTGGCGTGCCTCCACCCTGTCTCGCAACAAAGCCCTGCGTCGCCAGGCCTGTAGCAGAAGGCGTCCCTGCGATCTGAGCGAGGTAGGTCCCGTCGAGATTCTTGATGTGCGCGTCAACATTATCGAAGTAATTGTAATGTATCTGCTCTTCGTCCATGATCAGTTCGAAAAGCTTTGAGCTGAT